>DAIUCM010000009.1:0-51559 GCA_036846145.1 Bacteroidota bacterium | reverse complement strand
ATATGAATTATTTTTACTCTTTAAAAATAACGCTGTTATTATTAGAACTTAGCCCCATAATCGTATTTTTTAAATATAAAGATTGAGAAATTATTTGAATTTAAAAATAAGGAAAGTTTTTTTTCACTTTGCTGGCGCAAGATTTAGCGCAGCGGTTCTTGTGCTTTTCTAATTTTCCATATACCTGTAATTCAAAAAATGCTTTTGATACGATGAAGAATAAACTGTTCTGATATCATAGCGATAACATTGGCACAAGAACCGCTGCGCTAAATCTTTTCAAACCCGTTTTGGTGTTATCACCAAAATGAATTGAAGCACACACACACAAACTTGTTGGTGAAAACACACAACAAGGGTTTCGCCCAACTTTTCCATATCCCGTTTTGCCGAAAAATACTTTAATATTCCAAACAGCAACGGAAACCGGTGCGGGAAATATTTACTTCGTTATCATTTACAATTTTACCATTTACAATTGCTTTTCCACCAGCAAGCCATTCATCGGCATTAGAAGTAAAGTCAATAATGCTTTTAGGTTTTTGATTTATCGCTCCAATGCAGTTTCCTGAATTATTATCAGGTGATTTTACAGATTTTGCTTCTTCTTCGGTTATTAGCCTGAAAGTTTGCTTCGGCAAATTCTTACCAAATACACGGCTTATTGCCCATGAACGAAAACGACAATATTCTTCTGCCTGCGCACGCGAAATACCAAGCAACGGAATCTTGCTTTTGTCTTTTAATTCGCTGCATAAATTTTTTTCTATCCCTTTTGTATCTACAAATAATTCATCCTTTGTTAATACAGGCGTATAATTCCCATTATTAACACTGTACATCATTTCCTCGTAATCTAATACAGATACTTCATTTGCATCAACCCATAAATTTGTATTGCCAACATGTTGTAAACCAATTTTTTTGGGGTTGAAATTTTCTTTTTTATTAGCCGAAATCAGAAAACTGCAGCAAGTTACTAAAGCAATTAGGTAGATTAGTTTTTTCATCTGAATAGTAATTAGAATAAGTTGCCTAATTTATTTATAACGAAATGGTTATAAATAACGATTGTGGGTATAAGTTTATTATAACCAAAGCATTTTTCAGCAAAATAGTATATGGAAATTGCAAACAGGTTTTTTTCTGCTTATTGCGAAGCTTTTCCTGTATTACCAACGGATCTTCTTCCAGTTTTAAAATGCATGAATATTTTTTTCATCTAGCAACAACAAGTTTTTTTTCAAATCTCTTAATCTTGCGCGGACGTCCGTCAGCGCAAGCGTTTTGCACTATATTCCATATATCATTCTGCCAAAAAATGCTTTACTTGCCGCAACATTTCTTGTATTTTTTACCGCTTCCGCAGGGGCAAGGGTCGTTACGGCCGGTTTTGAGCTCCGGGTTTACAAATGTTTCCCCGGCAGTATCAGGTAAAATATCTCTTAAATCTAAACTGCTGTCATCGTCTTCTTCGTCAAACAAATAGTCATCCATACCAAAATCTTCAAATTTATCATTGTCATCATCATCTTTGTAGCCGGCCCAGGTTGTTAAGATATGCGCATATAGTTCTGTTACAGTAAATATTGAGGAAACAATGTGCAAGAGAAGGGAATGACATTGTTGATAGTTAAGCCCGCCGAAAGCCAAACTTTAATTTCATTGTTACTAAATAAGGTGAACCTGAAAATTACTCCTCTGTATTTCAGTGTTTTAAAAGTAATTTGAATGAAATTATACACTATGAGAAAATTTGCAGCACGCGTAAATACGCGCGCCAGCTGCGGGCTTTATTTCAATTGATAGAAAAATTGACTAAAATGCATTGCTTTTGCGCATATTTACGCATGCCATTGTCAACAAATTCCCGAGTTCACGTTATTTACGCATATAAGCTAAAGCTGAAAAATACTTTACTCCCAAATGCGGCAGCTTTCCAGCTTTATAACTTCACCAAAAAACATACTTGCGGTTTTCTGGAAAGAAGTAGTATAATCGCTCACCCAGAAATGATGCTCAGGCTTGTTATTTTCTGAAGCAAGCAGGTTTTTCTGCAGCAGAATTCCACGCGTATATTGCGCTACAACATCTGTACTGTCCACAACCTCTACATTTTTGCTGTTGCGCGCATAATAATTGCTTATTTCGCGTTTAATGAGCGGGTAATGCGTACAGGCCAGCAACAGCGCATCAATGTTTTGCAGCGA
Organism: Bacteroidota bacterium; assembly: GCA_036846145.1. Lineage (GTDB taxonomy): Bacteria > Bacteroidota > Bacteroidia > CAILMK01 > CAILMK01 > DAIUCM01. The sequence continues at coordinate 49,349 of DAIUCM010000009.1, read as the reverse complement.
TTTATTTTCGAGGTAAGAGTTAATGATCGTCTGGCTGATATTATTGTTGAAATAACCTTCCTCTATCATTGGCGCCAGCAGGGGAGTGGCCATTGCCTTTACGCCAAGCTGTGGATTTTCCTGCCTGATTTTTCGCTGGTAGCTGCGCGATTTTATGGTGCCTTTTGTGGCTATAATGCCAACATTTTTTATAGTTGGCTGCATGGTAACATAATCTACCAGCGGATCAATAACATTTAAAATAGGGTGCGATCCGCTATGGATTTCATGAAGATAAGAGAAAGCTGCGGCAGATGCTGTATTACAGGCGATTAATACGGCTTTACAGTTGTTATTTAGCAGGAAACCTGTTATTTCTTCAACATAATGGCGGATGGCTTTTTGCGATTTATCGCCATAAGGAAAGTGGGCAGTATCGCCAAAAAACAAAATTTGCTCGTGCGGCATCAACTGATGCACTGCACGAGCAATTGTTAATCCTCCAATACCGGAATCCAGGATACCGATTGGCCGGTTATCATTCATTTTTAAAATGTTGAATTATAAATTTTGAATGTTGAATTCAAAGCATTTTTCGGTGGTATGATATATGTAATTTGTTTCCTTTTTTGCAAAACATTTTCAACAAATACATATTTAGAAACGATAAACGAGGAATGCTGTTTTTTTTACTTTAATAATTCAGAATCCGGCCCCCAAAATTTTATTTTACGCCAAGCTTTTTCTTCAGCAGTGCGGTAACATCATCGCTTTCCGCTGCAAATAAAAGCCCTTCCGAACCCGAATCGAAAATATAGGTATAGCCGCCTTCTTTAGCTACCGCTTTAATGGCTTCTTTTATCTGTTTATTTATGGGCGCCATTAATTCTTCGGTTTTTTTGGTTATTCCGTTGTTAGCCATTTCTTTAAATGCCATAATACGTTCTTCCAGCTGCTGTATTTCCTGCAATTTCAGGTTCTGCATTTCCGGGGTTGTCCACTTGCCCGATTTATAATCGCCAACCAGTTTTTCATACTCTTTAGCAAGCTCCTGCATCTGATCGTTGTACTGCTTGGCAATAGTATCGAGCTTTTTATTGGCTGTTACTACAGAAGGCATTACATCGCGCAAAGCATATACATTTACATGGCCGAACTTTGCTTGTGCCGTTGCGCTTAATGGCAGTGCGAAAATTAATGCTACTAAAAGGGTCTTTAAAAAATTCATTATTGTTTAATTTATCTCTTTTTTACTTTTTCTTGTTTTCAGTTACAACGCCAAGTATCTCCAGCACGTCGTCACTACGGTCGTACTTTGCATTGGAGTACATAATTGTTACTGCGCCTGCTTTATCCAGTATCATATCCACAGCGCTTTCCTTTGCCAGTTTCTGCACGGCATCAAAAACCTTATCCTGTATGGGCTTAATTAGCTGCTGGCGCTTTTTAAACAGCTCGCCATCCGGCCCGAATTTTTGTTTTTTAAACTCGTTAAGGCTTTTCTCTTTCACGCTGATCTCTTCTTCGCGCTTGCGGCGGTCTTCCTCAGGTAAAAGCACCCACTCGGCCTGGTATTGTTTGTAAAGTTTATCAACTTCATCTACACGCTTCTGTACATCTTTTTTCCAGCTTTCGGCCATTTCATCGAGCTGTTTCTGTGCAGATCTGTACTCTGGCATGTGTTCAAGAATATATTCAGAATCTATATATGCCACACGTGCCTGGGCTTTTAATGCCGGTGCGCTGAAAAGTGCGGCAATGAAGGTAATTATAAGTGATATTTTTCTTACTGACATAATCAAAGGGTTATTTTGGAATAACTATGCTAAAATAATACCATTTTTTTAGAAAGAAAGCGGCTGCCCGATGAGGAAGTGCGTCTGCCAGCCACTTGGTTTGCTTGGGTCTCTTAAAGATGGATCTATACCATAGGCCACATCGAAGCCAATAAGCCCGAACATTGGCAGGAAAGCTCTAATGCCCACACCTGCCGAACGTTTCAGGTTAAATGGATCATAATCTTTAAACCTGAGGTACGCATTGCCACCTTCAACAAATCCTAAACCGTAAAACGTCATCCCTTCGTTGCTTAAAAGCGGGTAGCGCAGCTCCATTTTAAACACGTTATAAATGGTTCCTCCTGTTTCAATTGGGTCTCTGGAATTGGCCTTGTAAACACTTGGTGTTACATCTTCGGGTAAATCATAACCTCTGTGCCTTATCATTTCACGGCCATCTAACTGGAAGCCCTGCAGGCCATCGCCGCCAACATAAAACCTTTCGAAAGGAGATAAACCTAATTTACGGTTATATAAGCCAAGAAAACCGAAATTAGCAGATGTAGCCAGCATCAGCACGTTTTTCCTCTTCGGGTTGGTTAGCGGCAGGTAGTAGGCGCCATCGAATTTCCATTTATGGTATTCTATCCATTTATAACGTTCCTGCGGAGAAATATCTGCATCATTACCAAGGTTAACCAGTCCCATTGATGAATATGGCAGCGTTGCCTGCACCTGGAAAGATGCATTTGTGCCGCCAACTGGGTAAATAGGGTTATTGCCCTGGGTTGCGTTTCTTTGTATTAAAATACGGCCATTGAGGTTGTTCGTATATCCATCACTAAAAGTTGGTACAAACGAATAGTTACGGAATGTATAGTATTGGTAAGATAACGAATAGAAGGCTGTAAAGAAATCGTCAGGACGTTTCCAGCGCTGGCCAAGGCCCACACTAACGCCTGGTGTTCTTAAAATCCTGTTTGCTATAGTACCATCGCCACGGCTGAACCTTACATTCTGAACTGAATAAAATGAGCTGAAAGTGAATGAGTTAGGTTTTTTGCCTCCGAACCAAGGCTCAGTAAATGATAAATTATAAGACTGGAACTCAGGCCCGTTTGTTTGCGCGCGGAGGCTAAGGCGCTGCCCGTCTCCTGATGGATAGCCCTGCCACAAGCTCGGCTTAAAAGTGTTTCTAATACTGAAATTGTTTAACGACAAGCCGAGTACGCCTACAAGCCTTCCGGCACCCCAGCCACCTGAAAGCTCTATCTGGTCCGATGGCTTTTCTGCTACGGTATATTCCAGGTCAACCGTTCCATCGCGAAGGTTTGGCTTAGGGTTTACACCCATTTTCTCAGGGTCGAAGTAACCCAGCTGCGATAATTCACGCTGCGAGCGGATGATATCTGAGCGGCTGAACTTTTGTCCTGGTTTTGTACGCAGCTCGCGCAATATAACATGATCGTGGGTTTTGGTATTGCCAACTACGGTTACATTATTTATTGTTGCCTGCGGGCCTTCAAAAATGCGTATCTCCAAATCAACACTGTCATTATCAACCAATAATTCAACCGGTGTTACGGAAAAGAACAGATAGCCATCATCCATATAAAGCGATGTTACATCAAGGCTTGTAGGGCTTATATACAGGTTTCGCTCCAGCTGCTCCGGGTTATATGTATCGCCATTCTTAATATTTAAAATATTACTTAAATACTGGCTGGTATATTTGGTATTACCGGTCCATTGTATGCTGCGAAAATAATATTTCTTACCTTCTTCAATATTTATTTTAATATTCAGCCTGCTATCCTGCGCCATAAATGTTGAGTCGGAAACAATCTGCACATCTTTATACCCGCTCCTCCGGTAAAATGCAAGTACAGCTTCTTTATCATTCTCATACTCATCCTGCTTGAATTTTGAGTTGCGGAAAACATTTAAAGGCTGCCTTTCTTTTGTTTTGCGCATAAGGCGTTTCAGTCGCTTATCTTCAAAAGCTGTATTTCCGCCGAATTCAATTTCCTCAATTTTGGTGCGTTTACCTTTGTCAATACGTATTACAAGGTCAACCATTTTTTCTTTTTTCGAGGTATCCGGCCTTGCTTCAATATTAATTTCGGCGTTAGGGTAGCCTTTCGCTATGTAATAAGTTTTAATATTTTTAGTGATATTGGATAGCATTTGCTCTGTTACAATATCGCGGGTTGCAATCTTTATTTCATCGTTCAGGCGCTTAGCCTTACCCTTGCTCATACCCGGGAATGTAAAACGTGCAAGCCTCGGCCTCGATTGCAGCTGTATGGTGAGGTAGGCATTTCCGCTTTCTGTAGCGCTATCTAACAGTATTTTTATATTGGTATAAACCTGCTTTTTCCAAAGATTTTGAATAGCCCTGGTAACTTCTTCGCCGGGGATAGAAATTTTTTGCCCGGTGCGCAGCCCGGAAGTGTTAATGATATCGGCCCTGTCCAGGTTCGGCTCACCCGTTACATTTATACCGGCAAGCGTATATGTTTCCGGATCGGAATAACTTACATTATTATTACCCGTTTGCTGGGCAAAAGCATTTTTGGCGCATAGTATATATGCGAGTAATAAAAAGCTGAGAATTTTTTTCATTAACATTGAATTTGTTCACTGGTTTTTCCAAATCTCCTCTCTCTACGTTGATAATCGGAAATAGCCAGGTATAAATCTTCTTTTTCAAATTCCGGCCACATCTTGCTGCAGAAATACAGCTCGGTGTAGGCAAGTTCCCAAAGCAGAAAATTACTTATGCGGTGTTCGCCGCTTGTTCGTATCAGTAGTTCCGGGTCGGGGAATGGCCCCGTGGTAAGGTTCGCTTTAAAGAATTCTTCGGTAACTGTGCTATCAATTTCTGCACCAGTTTCTTTAATTTTATATGCAACTTGTTTCACCGCATTAATAATGTCCCAGCGCGCACTATAGCTCAACGCCAAAATAAGCTTTAAGCCGTTATTTTTGCTGGTGTTTTCAATGGCTTGTTGCAGTTCGTCAAAGCAGTCCTGCGGCAGCTGTTTTAAGTTGCCAATAGCATGTAACGAAATATTATTGTCGTTTAGTGTTTTAATTTCGCTGCTGATGGTTTTTACCAGGAGCTGCATTAAGGCATCCACCTCATGTTTCGGCCGGTTCCAGTTCTCTGTAGAAAAAGCATACAGGGTAAGGCACTCAATACCTAATTCGGCGCATGCTTCTGCTGCCTGGCGTACAGAGCGAACGCCATTCTGGTGCCCGAAGATCCTGTTTTCGCCTTTTTCGCGCGCCCAGCGGCCGTTGCCATCCATTATTATAGCAATGTGGCGCGGAAGCTTCTCTGCCTCAATATATTCTTTATAGGAAAAAGACATTAAAATATATATGATAAATACAAGTGCGCAAAATTATGAAATATAACGCAAAAGCATATCAGAAAGTATAGCAGGTTGAGCCTTTCAGTATATAAGATAAAGTTAGGCCTGTAAATATATACCAGTCCTTGGTATCCGGATTACCGCGCTGCTTGCCTGCCCTGCCAATAGGTACACCGGTAACTTCTCCCGAAGGATCAGAAAAATAGGCCGCTGCACCGCCGCGGCTCTCATCAATTATATTTCTATCGGCATAAACGCCGCCAACATCATCCAGGTAATCGGTAAATGTGGTGCGAAAGCCGCTATGGATAGCAAGATTTAGCCTGTCATCGAGGTTGAATTTAACACCGGCGCCGAACGGTATGGCTCCCTGCCAGAGGTTATACTTTTTTGGCGCACCATCTATAATTCCCTGCCCTTCGGTAGTTAGCGGCTGCAGGCGTACCCATTCATCATTTAATTTGGCCTCCGGGTTGTATTTGAATAAAGAAACGCCGGCAAATACATACGGTGTAAACTTATGTGCTCTTGGGCTTGTACCAAAACGGAAGAAATTAAACTCGAGCTGTGGCGAAACTTCAAAAATTTCGGAGCGGAAATGCATATTACGGGGTGCAAGGTGCTTAAAATTTTTATCATTACCCGAAATTATACCATAATTTAAATGAAGGGCATACGCGAAATATTCGCTAACCGTCCGCTTTATCATGCCGCCTACAACAGGTTGTGTTTCAGCCAGTACAATATCGGGCGCCAGGTCGCCTTTGTAATGTGAGGCACCGGCAAAAACACCAATTTCCCAAGTGCCTTTTTGTGCAAAAAGCCCGGTCGGCAATAGAAAGAAAATAAAAATACAGGATCTTTTAAACAGATTCATTAATCAGCGCTAATAATATACAGTAATATATAACTGAATAAACAGCTATAATAGTATTTGGTTACCAAAATTTATAGCAAGTTAGCGGTTATTGCTTTAAAACCATTATTTTTTGCCGCATGCATTTTATCGGGTACAAAATTGCATAGTTATTCAAGCGCCGGTTTTGCATTAATTTTTTTTATGTTTGTACCGAAGGATTTTATGAATTATTCTGCCTTTTAGCTTTACGCTAATAAATGATGTTTAACCTTAGCCTGGAAATTATATATTTGATTATCAAATATATATAAATACATTCTGCAGCTATTGAGAACTAATTCTTGCTCCGGAATAAAAAAGGGTTAGCCAATTTTCAGATTTCTTCAGCGATTTGTATGTTCCTTTATTTCAGTTTGGCAAAAAATGCTTTATGAATTTGATGTGGCAAGTTGTTTCGCTGATAATGCTGGCAATTCACTATTCACGTTTTATAGTTTTTTGTGGTCGAAAAAAATCAATTTAAAAATATTACAGAAGTAAATTCTAAGCAGCGATTTAATAGAAAATGGCGCTTCTGTAAGCGCCATTTCCATATATTATAAGCCTGAAAAATGCTTCGGTTAAAGTTTTCTAAAAGCGGAAACAGTATTTAGGCATTATGGTATAGCTAAGTGTAATGCCGGCAAACATGTACCAGTCCTTGTTGGTTTCATTGCCTCTTTCTTCCAGCCTGCTCCTGTTTTCCGGGTTATGGCTTGGATCATATTCCTTGGTTCTGTCCGCAAGTGTTGCAGCCAATCCACTGCCTTGCTGTTCAAGGATCCACCGTTCAGCGTATGTTTTACTTACATCATCTAAATAATCAGTAAAAGTTTTGCGCCAGCCAGCTTCCAGGCCTACATTCCAGTTGCCTGAAAAGTTATGCTTTAAACCAATGCCAAATGGAATTGAAATTTGCGTTAGGCTGTATTTTCTCCTGTCGTTAAACTGGGTTGTTCCCTGGCCTTCTGTGCCTAAGGGCTGAAGACGCACCCACTCGCCATCCTCATCATCCCTCGGATTTGTATCCAGGTAAGCTTTCGGGTCGAACTTGAAAAGAGCAAGTCCACCGAAAATGTAAGGCGCTGTTTTGTATTTGCGGCTACCGGTCTCAAAAGGTAAAAGATTAAGCTCTGCGTTTAGTCCCACTTCAAGTATGCTCGACCTGAAGCTCAGGTTCCGGGCACGGTTTTTTGGCACATCGGAGTTTTCGTCGGTTCCGGAAATAACACCGTAATACAGATTCCCTTTGAAGGATAACGATTTTTTAACATTTGCCCTTACAAAAGCACCAATTGCCGGGTGCGTTTCTTTTAAAACTACCGGTGTAGGCGAAAGGTCGCCCGCATAATTTGATGCGCCAAGCATGCCGCCAATTTCCCAGAATTGGGCATTAGCAAAAAGGGGTATAAAAAATACCCCTATAAAATAAATTATTACTTTTTTCATCCCAACCAAAACCTTTAATCTTAGATTATATCCTCAAATATAGGAATAAAATCTAGAAGTTCGTACAGGTAAAACGACGAATTGTTTTAGTTATTGTAAAACCTGCATAAATATACATGTCTAAATCGGTATTATCGCCACGAACTTTTGCCTGAGATTCCGGAATACCAACCTCATCACCTCTGAAAGAAAGATCTGCGGCTTGTGGATTCAGCGCTCTCATTTCATCTAAATTAGGATAACCACGGCCGCTAACATCATCCAGATAATCGGTAAATGTTTTGCGCTGGCCAACTTCAAGCCCTAAGTTCCAGAAATTACCTAAGCTGTATTTGATACCAAAACCGTATGGAATTGAACCCTGCAGCCTGTTGTATCTCTTATCCTGGCCATTTAATAGCTGGCCTTCCGTACCTAATGGTTGTAATGCAACAGTTGAACCGTTATAATCGGTTTTAGGATTGAAGTGATAAAGCGATGCACCGGTAAATACATATGGCGCAAAGCGGTAGCGCTTACTGTTGCTGATAAATGGTAATAAGTTAACCTCAACCTGGCCGCTTAACTCAAGTATATGGCTGCGGAAGTTAAGGTTTCTTTTCCAGCGGCCATCCGGATCAGGGTCGGTTGCGGAACCGTAGTTTTTATCATCACCGGCGATCCAGCCATAGCTTAAAGCGCCTTTTAAGTTAACACGCGGATTGAAATAGTAGCGCCCCAGAATACCAAAGCCTGGTTTTGTTTCGCTAAGTGTAATCTGGCTTCTGGATAAATCGCCCTGGTACTGGGCAGTACCTAAGAATATACCAGCTTCCCTGTCCTGCGCATTTGCCGTGAAAACGGTTGCAACAAGTGCTGCAGCGGTGAATAAAATTTTAAATGGCTTCATAATCTATTTTGGTTTGTTCTAATATTTTGAGTGGGTAAAATTACAAAAATTTATAATAACAATAAAATCAGGCACAAAGTTAAACATTTCTATTGTCTAATCCCCATTTTAATTTTTCGCGTAAAGTATCAATAAAATTTTGGTTATTTAGTTTAATCAAATTGAAAAAAAAGTTTGCCTTCTGTATAGCTATCTCTTGTACGTAATCTATTATTTCGTACCGCGAATCTAAGGAAATTAAATGATTTGCGCCTCGTCCGCGAACACGAAAACTTATTATTGTGCTGTCTGCCACTACTATAGGCCTTATGTTAAGATTGTGTGGCGCTACGGGAGTTATCACAAAATTGCTGGAATCGGGGAAAATTACAGGGCCGCCGCAGCTTAACGAATATGCCGTAGAACCTGTTGGTGTAGCTACAATAATACCATCGGCCCAGTAACTGGTGAAGAATTCTCCGTTTAAATATGTATCTATGGTAATCATAGAACCTGTGTCTCGCTTATGTATGGTGAAATCGTTAAGTGCAAAGTGGTTGGGCTGAAAAAGCTGGTTGGTTGATTTCAGTTCCAGCAAAGTACGTTTTTCGTAACGGTAATGACCCTTCAATAGCAATTCTACAGCTTCGCAGGCATATTCTTTGGGGATGTTTGAAAGAAATCCGAGCCGGCCAAGATTTATTCCCATCACTGCCAGGCCTGAATCTTTTATAAAATGTAAGGTATCTAGCAAAGTGCCATCTCCGCCAAAGCTAATTACATGTGTTGCCCCCTGCGAAATTAAATTGCCGGAGTTGCTGAAAGTATTTTTTGAGGGATCTATATATGTAATTTCGGCGAGCTGCTGTTTGAATTTTTCTTCCAGTATATAATCAACCTGCCAATTGTAAAGCGCAGCAAAAAATCGCTCAAGCATTGCCGCTTCGCTTTTTTCAATATTGCGCCCATATAATGCCAGTTTCACCTTTTTAAGTTATGAATTATGAATTATGAATTTTCATTTATCAGTCTCCTGTGTTTCCATATATGCACTTGCCAAAAATGTTTTAATTGGCTGAAAATAAATCAACGAAATCAAATAAATCCATCATTAATCAGCGGTTTAAAATACTTCCAGGTAGTGCAAAAATACTTCGCTTTGGCCTAAATTGTTGAAACTATATTCCAGTCGCAAAACTTTATCGTAATAGCTGGTAATATCCAGGCCTGCGCCAAAACCATCGAGCCAGCGGTTCAACAGGTTATTATTGTTGGTTATATATGGGTAAAAAACATAGCCATTATCATAGAATATTTTAGGATAAACAGCCAGCGGAACCGTATTAAACTGCTCGAAAGGTAAGAAATTTATTTTGAAAGTGCGTTCCCAGGCTTTATATCTCAGTTCGTTGGCAAATAAAAACAGCGAGCTGCCATCCATTACAAAATGCTCATAACCACGTATTTGGTGCCGGTAACCCAATGAGCTGCGGAAAAGATATGGCAAAGTATCGGGTACATTAAACTGCGCCTTTAAATTGGTTGAAAGCGATAAACGATCGGTAAAAGAGAAAAACTTGCGGAAGGTAAGATCCGTAGTAAAAATGCTGATATCGCCATGATTCAATGGCAGACCTTTTTTCTCTAAAAACGCGCTGAAATAATGGCCGCTTACCGGATAAAAAATATTGTTGCGGTGATCATAAATAAACTGGTAAGAAAATCGCGGAAGGAGAATCTTGGTTTTTCCCTGGCCCAGAAAATCCTTGTTGCTTTGCCGGGCAAGCGTGTCATCAACCGAATAATTTTCTATAGCAAAGCGGAAAATATGATTGGTTTTGTGATGGCGGCGATAATTTATAGATGTTTCGAAACCGGTTTTGCGGAAAATGTATTTTTCATCTACGCGTAAAAACTGCAACTGGTTTTCGGTTGTGATATAGCCGACTTCATGCCCGCGCTGATGATAAAGCATGGTGTTGAGCCCAAGTGTTTTTTTTCTGTTTAAGTATGGAATTTTATACCTGAGCAATATACTTTCGCGCCAGCCAAGTACAATTTCAGCGCCCAGCCTCTCATTTCTGCCCCGGAAATTATAATGCGTTAGTCCTGCGCCGAAAGTGGTGCGGTACAGCTGTTTATGCTGCCACCATTCGTTAAAATTCCTGTCGGTAAGGGCGAAAGCTACACTGGGAACAAGATACCAGCGTTCCACAACCTTTACATAAATATCTATAACTTGCTCATCAACAACAGAATCGGTAATTTGTACTGTATGGAAAAGTGAAGTGTTTAGGAGCTGGTTGCGTGATTGAGTTAAAGCATTTTTCAGCTGAGGAATATATACAGAATCGCCTTCGCGTATGCTTATTTCTCGCAGAATTACATCGGCTTTGGTAACTTTATTACCTTCTATATATATGTTGCGTAAAAAATACTTTGGGTTTCGCTGGCCGAAAGCGGAATTATGAACAATGCTGCTTAGCGCAATAAAAAATAATATCCATTGCCGCATGCATAAAATCTATAGATCGAACAGTTTCATCAGCAGGCCGTAACGGTCGTCGAGATCATCTTTTTCATAACCCATTGGCCGGTAATAATCTATAATATATTTGTACCGCTCAAAAGTAGCGATAACAGGAGCCAGGTTCAGCGTATCTAATTTAATGGTAAGCCTGTATTGCTGTTGTTCTTCATCAGCATCCAGGTAAAGCATAAGAATCCTGGCATCGTTACCGGAAACAATATGCGCAATTTCAGATAAATTATAATCTCTGTAACCTAAACGCAATACAATTATGCCACCTAATTGCTTGAATGAGTAGAAATTACTTAAGCGAAGTAAAAGATCTTCGGTAATTACGCTGCCCAGATACTGGCGATGCTCATCTACAACTGGTATGGAGGTAAGCGATAGTTTGGCAATCAGCTCAAAAACATCCATGCCATGCTGATCGGGGAAAGCAAAAGCATTCACAAAATCATCGCGGAAACTGCCAATCAATAATCCTTTATCAGGAACATTTACCAGCAGATCGGTAGGTAAAATGCCTTGTAAGGTGCCATCTTCAACTACTGGTAAGTGACAAACTGCCGTATCCAAATAGAAGTCAACTGCTTTTTCCAGCGAATCCTGTAGAGAAAGTACAGGCAATGTATCGGTAAGCAGTTCGCTGGCCTGCATTAATTAGCTTTAGCGGCTTGGTTTACTTTCAAAAGGAAGCCATCCAGGATCTGGTTGAACTCTTCCGGGCGCTCCATCATTGGCGCGTGCGCGCATTTATCTATCCAGTGCAGTTCCGAATTTGGCAGCAGTTCGTGGAATTCTTCTGCTACTTCGGGAGGTGTAATGGTATCGTTCTTACCCCAGATGAGGCAAACCGGCACGGTTATTTTCTTTATTTCCTTACTTAAATTATGGCGGATGGCCGATTTTGCCATCATTACTATACGCAAGCCTTTATTTCTTGAATTTACAATTTCGTAAACTTCATCAACCAGCTCTTTGGTTGCAACTTCCGGATCGTAAAAAGTTTCCGCCGTTTTAGCTTTAATGAAATCGTAATTCTGGCGCGGAGGGAAAGAGCCACCCATGGCATTTTCGTACAATCCGCTTGAACCAGTTAAAACCAATGCGTTTACATTTTCAGGATGCTCCAAAGTATAAACCAAACCCACATGGCCACCAAGGGAATTTCCCAATAAAGTTACCGGCGGGTATTTTTTAAACTTCATGAACTCATGAATAAAATCACTAAGGCCCGATACGCTGGTTTTTGGCAGCGCCATCTGGTAAATGGGCATAAGTGGAATAACCACCGTGTAGTTTTTAGAGAAGTGGTCCAGCACAGTGCTCCAATTGCTCAGCGCGCCAAAAAGCCCATGCAGCAGCAATAAAATTGGGCCTTCGCCTTCCTCAATATACTCAAACTTTCCTTCCTTCTTAAGCTGATAATCCATACGCAGTAGCCGAATTCAAGTCCAAAGATAACTAAAAATTAAAAACTTCTAAATTTCCTTTAATAAAGCTGTCCAGTTTTTAATAATTTTCATTCCCTGCGGTGTTAAAACACTTTCCGGATGAAACTGAACCGCCCAAATGGGTAATTGTTTATGTGCCAGCGACATATTAAGCCCATCTGCCGTTTTTGATGTTATTTCAAGCACATTTTCATCGCAGTTTTCAAGCACCAGGCTATGGTAGCGGCCCACCTGAAAATTTTTATCCACGCCGTTAAACATCCTGTGGCCGTTATGCCTCAGCATACTTATTTTGCCATGAACAGGCACCGGCGCTTTCACCAGTTCTGCACCAAAAAATTCACCAATGGCTTGCTGACCCAAACATACGCCTAAAATTGGTTTCATCGCAAAATACTTATCTAACACTTGGAACATTAATTTATGATCTGAAGGTTTTCCAGGGCCCGGAGATAAAACAATTGCTTCCGGATTCAGCGCTTCAATTTCTGCCAGACTAATTTCGTTGTTCCTGTACAATACACAATCAGCATGGCATTGCTGCAGGTAGTCGTATATATTATAGGTAAAGGAATCGTAATTGTCTATCAGCAGAATCATTTTTTCAGTGATCAGTTATCAGTAACCAGTGATCAGTTTTTTTCGTTTTGCAATTATTGAAGCATTTTTTAGCGAAGTGAGATATGGATTTTGTAGAGACGACATGGCTGGCGTCTCTCCGCGAAGATGCTGTACCAACGAGACGCCAGGCATGTCGTCTCTACAAAATCCGAAATCTCCATATATCAAGCTGCAAAAAAATGCTTTAATATTTGAAACAAAAATTTGTGTCTTCGCGCCTTTGTGGCAAAAATCAAAATCAATGAAATAACTCCAAATCAGCGGTTCTGGGTTCTTCTTCCCGAACATCTTTAAAAAACTCCTCAATCTGCGGCATAATTTTTTTGATGGAAGGCAGGAATGCGCTTGCAGCAGTTACCAGTTTCGGCGCGAGGTTTTGGATGGAAGTATAGATGAGCGAGCCGTTTTGTGTTTCCTGCGGAATAAGCTGAATCCGGTTCGTGAGCCAGAAAAGCAGACTGATCATAAAACAGGTTTTCAAAATGCTGAAAAACGCGCCCAGACTCTTGTTTACAATACCGAATTGCGCCATATCTACCGCTTTTTCGAAGATCTTTCCCAGCCACACAACCGCTAAAAACGCACCCGCAAAAGTTACCAGGTAACCAATAAACGGCAACCATGATGAACCAGAAAGCCATGGCTCCAGCCAGCTTGTAACTTCATAAGTTATTTTCATGCAGGCAATTATGGCGACAACAAGCGCAATTACAGAAAAAACTTCAACAATAATTCCTTTCCTGTAACCACGTATAGCAGCCAGCAAAATCGGCAGCATCAAAACCAGGTCTAAAGCATTCATTCAGCTTATAAAAGCTTTTAGCCGAGCAGTTCTTTCGCAATGGCGGAAATCATTTTTCCATCTGCTTTGCCTTGCAATTCTTTCATAGCCAATGGCATAAGTTTACCAATTTGTGCCGAGCCTTGTAATCCATTCGCTGTCATAATCGTTTGAATAACAGCACGAACCTGCGCTTCATCCATCTGCTGCGGAAGATATTTTTCTATAATGGCGAGTTCTGCAATTTCTGTTTCTGCAAGTTCCGGCCTGTTCTGGTTCTTGTAAATATCAATAGATTCTTTGCGTTGTTTGGCCAGTTTCTGCAATATTTTGATGCCGGTTTCCTCGTCAACTTCCGCATCGCCGCCTTTTTCGGTTTTCGCCAATAGCAAGGCCGATTTTATGGCGCGTAATGCACGTAAAGCCGCTTCATCTTTGCTGCGCATGGCATTTTTCAGGTCGTCGTTTATCTGGTTGGTTAAGCTCATAATTATAATTGTGAATGGTGAATTGTAAATTGTGAATTAAAAATGGGTTTTACAAAGATAAGGATGGAAAAGTTATGAAAATCCTATACATATATACTGCATCGCAAAAATGCTTTAAAATGGGTTAGGAGAAATGTTTTGAGCTGGAAAATATTTGCAATTAGCAGGTTTTGTTTATTTTAGCACTTAAACAAACAATAAAACCCAGTATTATGAAGCTAAAAATACTACTTTCAGGCTATGTGTTTGCCTGTTTTTCTTTTCAGCTGGCAACAGATACTCATGCACAAAGGGCAGCTGCCGGTGCACAGCATACCGTGTTTCTGTGCCAGGATTCAATACCAAGCATATGGGGAAATAACGTTAGCGGCCAGCTTGGTAACAGTACCTCGAGCTACAGAACCATACCTGCCAAACACGCAACCTTGCGCGGTATAACAGCTGTTTCTGCTGCAAGTAATTTTTCGCTGTTTTTGAAAGAAGACGGCAAGGTGTACGCAACCGGAGATAACCAGAAAGGGCAGCTTGGCGACGGAACCACAACTGGCCGCAAGATACCTGCAGAAGTGCCGGGCCTTACAGGTGTTACTGCCATTTCGGCTGGCGCGGCGCATTCATTATTTTTAAAGAACGATGGAACAGTGTGGGCCTGCGGTGATAATACAAACGGGCAGCTTGGCGATGGCACAACAGAAAGCCGAAGCACGCCGGTACAAGTAAGCTCACTTACCGGTATAATCGCCATTTCGGCCGGTTCTGCGCACTCGCTGTTTCTGAAAAATGATAGCACGGTGTATGCCTGCGGGCTTAATCTTTTCGGGTTGTTGGGCACAGGCAAAGAAAGCAGTGTGGCGGAAAACACGCCGCACCTGTTTCCAACACTGGCTGGCATCGTAAAAATTAATGCGGGCCAAAACTACTCGCTTTTTGTAAAAGGCGATGGTACTGCCTGGGCAGTTGGCGATAATGACTATGGCCAGCTCGGAGATGGAACTTCTGCAGATAAGTATGCGCCTGTACAGGTAACAACACTCTCGGGTATTACAGATGCCGAAGCCAGCCATTCAAGTACATCCTTCTTTATAAAAAACGATGGCACGATTTGGGCTGCGGGATATAATGGTACCGGCATGTTTGGCACAGGTGTAAACTCAGGTTTCGACCCTAACCCTACACCTGTACAGCTTAATAACCTCAGTAACATTACGGCAGTAGCTGCCGGGCTGTACCATGCCGTTTTTATTAATGCCATTGGTACTGCAAAAGCAAGCGGCGGAAACGCGCAGGGGCAGTTAGGAAATGCCACAACCACCAACAGCACAAGTTTAGTTACGGTATCAGACCTTTGCCCGGCTACGGTTGGGCTCCGCGAAGTATTTTCCGGCAATAGTATATATGTATTTCCCAATCCTGCAGGCAACTACCTCAATATAACTTCCGACAAACCTTTCAGTGAAGTCAGGATTACCAATATGCTTGGTGAAACGGTTTATTCTTCGCGTAGCAGTGGCCGTAGTTTACAGGTAGATTTAACCGGCCACGCGGCAGGTGTTTACCTGGTTCAGATTCAACAGGCTGGAAGCTTAAGTACAAGTAAGGTGATTGTTAAATAAACCCGGAAAACTTAAAAGGCTCACTGAACCTGCAATTGGTTCGGTGAGCCTTTTTTTATGATTAACTTGTTAGTGTGCATAATGTTATATTCCAGCGTTTTGTGCCAGGCAAGCATATTATAAAGCATTTTTTGTAATGTTGATATATGGAAATGAGTTATAAACTTTCCATAGAAGTGAATTAAAGTTTCTTAATTGAATACTATTGGTATTAAATGTAAGTTTGAATGATGCTTTATTTATCGGCAAAACTCAAATCATGCATTTTAAGATAATATTTTCCTTGCTTATTGTTGTTTTTAGCGTTCCAGAAGCTTATAATCAGGATAATAGCAATGAAAAACATAAGTACTTTTTAACCGATTTTTGCATTTTGGCGGGTGAAATTACGCAGGTAAAGAATACAACCTCTGTTGAGAAATACCAGAAGTTTTTGCCGCAAGCAAGTTTATTAAAAACAGATTTCAGCGATTTTTCATCCGGCGGAGGTGGAACTGACAGAAACTCCAGCGCGATATTATCAGTTTTGGCCAGTTTTAAAAAAGTAAATGCGCAGCATAAAAGCTTACGGTTTGGCGCTAGTATTTTTGAGAACACATATGTTGCGGCTTATGCCAGCCGATATGTCAACCAGCCGCTTGATACGGTTACTTACACGCAAACCGGTGAAAAATTCTACCGTAGCAGATCTTCTTTCCGAAATTATGGCATGCAAACAGAATCAATTAATTTTCGCCTGGACGCTGCTTATATTTATAATTTCTTTCCGGATGACAGGATTTTGTTTTATTCAGGAATTTGTTTGGGAAGCAATTTTTCGCTGAATGCGCACACCAATATTTATTATTCTTTTGAAGATTATACCCGGATGGAAAGTGAAAATGGGAGCGTATTGTTTGGGCCAGAAAGCTATGGCTGGACAGATATGCCGGAGCGTATAAATCACAAGGGAAATTTTGGCGTAAATATTTATGTTCCTTTAGGTTTGGATTTCCAGTTGACTGAAAAAGGAGATTTCCACAAAACACATTTAATTTATGAGTTCCGGCCGGGATTCAATGGTCAGTTCGGTGGTTTGGGCCATTATTCTGGCAAGCAATGGGAACATAAGTTCGGGTTGAAATTCGCGTTGAAGTAGTTGAAAAATTCAATTGGTTGAAGCGTAATACAAGTGAGTTTCGTTTAAGGCAACCTACATTCGAAGCACCTTTTACTTGTATTGAGTTTAACATTGTTTCCCAAAGCGTCATGAGACGCTGAACTCGTCGGCACGCGTTGGAAACGCGCCAGCCACTTCGAATCATTTTTAACCGCTTAATTTTCATATATCACTTTGGTGAAAAATGCTTTTAGTTAGTTATCACCTCGAATGTTTGGGATTAGCTTCGCTGCTACTTCGTGGTTCGGCTCAAGGCCGGAATGACGGTAACGACGAAACGCTATTCAGTTTAATCGGAGTTTAAACAACTTACGTCATTCCGGCCTTGAGCCGGAATCCCGAATATCAATGAGATAAATTAAATCAATTCTCAAATTAAACCAATTGGCACATTGGCTAATCGGCATATTGGCACATTAACTTACTATTTCAAAAAATCATCAAAATACTGCGTCACTTTCCTATACAAATGTGCGCGATCTTTACCACCAACATTGTGCGGATGGCCAGGATAAACGAAATAATCCATCAGTTTGCCTTCATCAACTGCTTTTTTTACGAACATAAGGCTGTGCTGCCAAAGTACTACATCATCAACTGTTCCATGAATATGCAATAATCTGCCATTCAGGTTTTTAACGTAATTGGTGAGTTCGGCATTTTTGTAACCTTCCGGATTTTCCTGCGGTGTATCCATATAGCGCTCGGTGTACATAATTTCGTAGTATTTCCAGTCGATTACCGGTCCGCCCGCAACACCTACTTTGTAAATATTCGGGTGTTTCAGCATTAAATTCGTCGTCATAAATCCACCGAAACTCCAGCCATGAACGCCCATTCTTGCGGTATCTACATAAGGCAAACTACGCAGATAATCAACGCCTTTCAGCTGGTCGCGCATTTCTACTTCGCCTAAATTACGGAAAACCGCCTGCTCGAAAGCCCTACCACGATTCGCACTTCCACGATTATCAAGCGTAAACATAATATAACCCTGCTGCGCCATGTAATTCATCCACAAATTGCCGCCATTCAGCCAGCCGCCGCTGATCATCTGCGCATGCGGACCGCCATAAACGTATGTTACAACCGGGTATTTTTTGCTCGCATCAAAGTTCGCCGGTAAAATCATTCTGCAATACAGATCCGTTCCGTCATCTGCTTTTATGGTGAAGGTTTTGGTTTCGCCAAGTTTATAATCTTTTAATGGATTTTCCGAAGTATGAATGTTCTGAACCAGCTTATCGGAATTCTTTTTCACCGCCAAAATTCCTGTGCTCAGAATATCAATACGGCGCGGGGTTTTTGGATTGGTGTAATTATCAATAATATAGCGCGCATCGGAACTCAACAAAACTCCATGAACGCCCGGTTGCTGAGATAAACGGGTGATTTTCTTCGATTTGATATTTACGATGTACGGATGATTTTCCAGTGGGCTTTCTGCAGTTGACGTGTAAATTACGTTTTGCCCGGCATCATCGAAACCTAAAAATTTTGTTACAACCCAATTTCCTTTCGTGAGCTGGCCCAACAATTTTCCATCAGTATTATATATGTAGAAATGCTTGTAACCATCGCGCTGACTGAGCCATAAAAACTGGTCATTTTTACCTTTTATGAAAATTAATTCATCCAGTGGTTCTACATATTTATCATGTTTTTCTTCGAATAAAGTTTTAATGAAATTCCCGGTCGCAACATCGTATTTATTAAGCTGCATGTGGTTTTGCGCACGATTGAGAACGGCAATGTAAATGTGTTTTTCATCAGGGCTCCAGGAAATGTTAGTGAGATATTGCTCCGGATCGCCTGTGGTTTTTACATAAATAGTATTTTTGGCGAATACATTATATATACCCAAAGTTACCTGGTGACTTTTATCGCCCGCCATTGGGTATTTAATGATGTTCGCTTTAGCAGGCCTTTCTGTTAAATCAACCAACGGATAATCGGTAACCATGCTCTGATCCATCCTGTAAAATGCCAGGAAATTGCCGTTCGGAGACCAATATGTTCCTTTGTGAATACCGAATTCGTTGCGGTGCGCGCTTTGTCCGTAAACGATGTCTTTATTTTGCTCATTGGTGATGTTGATGCCGTTTCCATCTTTTCCCATCACAAAAAGATTATTATCAACGGTATAAGCAGCCTGCAACTTATCATTGAAGAAATCTGCATTTTCCGCGTTTTCCGGTAAGGTTTGCAGCGCTTCAGCCTTTTTATCTTTTATATTGTAGATGCTCCAGCGGTTTCCGTGGCTGAAAAGTAAACGGTTTTCATCGAGCCATTTATAAGCAGGAATTCTTTTTATGGTTGAAATTTTTGCCGCTTCAAAAGCAGAATTAATTTCTTCCATCGATAAAATTGTATCTCTTTTATCCGAAGAAACGCTGCCTTTTACAATTTTATTTTTATGTACAAAGCTATAAGTATGCGTGTTATGAATCCAGCTTAATCCTAATAAATTCGTAGGGTTCAGTTCCGGTTTCAGGAAAGCATCATCTACGGTTAATTGCTTGTTCTGGGCATTTACAGAGAAAGAAATTCCAACAAAAAGGAGAAATAAAAACGATAAACGGCGCATGAAAAATGTTGTTTGGCACAAAAATACACATTAATTAGCCGATTAGCCAATGTGATAATCAGCCAATGAAGCTAAACCGCTCTTTTTAAGAAACTTTAACAATACCGTAATCGCTGATTTTTATTTTCGCCACAAAGGCACGAAGGCACAAAGTATTTTTAGAAGATGTTATATATGGAATTAGCAAAGATTAATAAGAGCTTGAATACGTTTTGCCTGCGTTTAGCAAAATTTTCACATCTTCACATCTTCATATTTTCACATTAAAACTCATTCATTCAAAAAAAAAATGGGCAAACACTTTTGCGCCTGCCCATATAGTATATTGTTGAAAAATGCTTTAATCTTCATTATCGGCCTGGCCGGCGCCACCGGTATTGCCTGTTACGGCGTTGTCGTTGGCGTTGGTCGATGAAGAAGAGGTTGGTTTGCTGATTGATGCAGGCCTGATAATATTGTATTGTCCGCCGCTTCGCCCGCTGGAGTATTCATTTGGCGCGCGTGTGCCTTTAACTCTTTCTGCCGGCTGGCTTGCATTATTATTATTGTTATTTATAATTGCGTTGAGATATTCATTATCGGTATTTTCCGGTGGTGTTTCAGAGCCTGTTGTTCCGCTTGTGCTGGCTGATTTTCTGTCGCCCGAAATATTCATATCTCCCGGGCTGTTTGTTTCCTGGCTCTGTTCTGTTTCTACGGCGTTACCATCTTGTTGTAAACTATCTGTCGTCTGAGCGTTCGAATATGTAATTGTAGCAAAGAAAAACAGTATTAAGAAAGGGAGTTTTATATGCATTTTCATAATTTTAAATTTTTTGTTTAGATTTGTAAAACTTTGATAAATTCAAATATATAAATGCAATAGTTTGTATTATTGTTTGGAGTAAATTAAAATAAAATTAAAAAAAGTGTATTTACAGGCATTTTAACTCTTGAATAATTACAAAAAAATGGGCAAACACTTTCGCGCCTGCCCATATATAGATGATTAAGAAAATGCTTTATTACCTGCCACTGCCGGAGCCATTGCCCGATGACTGGCCACCGCCGCCGGTATTGCCGGTGCCGGGGTTTTCGTTGGTATTGGTGCCGCCTGGCGTTGTGGTTGATTTGGTATTGTTAAATTGTCCGCCGGTTCTGCCGCTCGAAAACTCATTTGGCTCGCGTACGCCATTGCTTTGCGGCGAATTGGCACTGCTGTTATTATTGGTGCCGCCCGTGCTGCTACCGCCCGCATTGGTACTGCCGCCCGAATTATAACTTGCGTCGCCACCTGTACTGCTCGTATTTCCGCCTGTACTGCCTGTTCCGCCACCACCTGCGTTGCCGCTTCCGGTGGCCGAGGCTCCGCCTGTGCCAGTGTTCATATTCGCACTATCTGCGGAAAATGTACCACTGCTGGTTGAAGTTGAATCGTGCGTATTCTGATCGTTCGCCGAGTTGCAGGCCGCCAGCCCGAAAACAGCAGCGCAAACCGTAAAAGTTATTATGCCGAAATACTTTTTCATACTTTTATAAAGATAAACTGAGCCGTATTTTTATTTGCTGTTTGCACCGCCGTTCGTGCTGTTTCTGCCGTTGGTGTTGGTGCCGTTATTGTTTGTATTGCCACCGGCGTTCATATCATCCTGGCGGCGATCCATTCCACCGCTTCCGCTTGCCTCAGGGTCCATTGTATTCATGCCGCCGCTGGTGCCGCCTGTAGTATCAATTGTATCGTTAGTGTTTGGGGTTAAGGCCGGGTCGTTAGGGTTAATTTCCTGCCCGTGGTATTGCGATCCTTCCAGCTCACCCTCATGGTCGCCTTTAATTTCGCTGCTGTTACATGCCGTAAAAACAAAGCTGCCGGCACAAAAGGCTAAAGCTAAAGTAAATAGTCTGATGTATTTTATCATGATAATAAAAATTTTTGGGTTTAATAAAGCGGTTGTGGTTTGTAAAAGGCAGTATTATTTTTTGCCTCTTACCGGTAAACGGCCGTCCTTATCAGGTGTATTGTTTGGCGATGTTGTTGTTGCGGTATCTATCACTGCGCCGCCCTGGTTTCGCATGCCGTCATTATTCATGCTTGTATCGCCGCCGGTGCCGGTTCCGGTGTCGCCGTTCATTTCTGTATTATCTGGCATGGTTGTGCCGGTTTCAGTTTCTGTATTGCTTGTATCGGTAGTTGTGCAAAAAGTGGCGGAAACAGAAAAGGCGATAGCGCCTGCCAGGAAGAAGATTTTGGTGAAATTCATTATTTTATGTTTGTTAATTTAGTGTAATTCGGGTAAAACGCCCAAGCCGGGCAATTGTTGCAGAATAATGCGCTTAAACAAAATACGTGGCTGCAAATAATTTTTGCTTATTTTACCTGCCTGCCCAAATGCAGGGTGTATTTTCATTATCAGCCAAATATGAAGCCCATGCATTATTACCAAATTATAAATTATTGGAAACATTGCAATTAAGTTGAATAAATTGTTGTATATTGCTGGATATTTCTGGCATTGATAGTCTCTTTATAACGTGTTCTCATTTTGTACAATACGTTTTCTGAAGCTTTAAGATGTGGGAGTTACCCGCTCATGATTATTTATATTGCCAACCTTTCGAAGAACACCACGCCAACAGATTTCTGGGATAAATTTTCTAATATCGGTATGGTGCGACAGGTTGAAATTGTACGCGCTGCGGATGCTGAAGAAGGTAAAGACTTTGTAATGGTTGAATTAGATTCTTTTCACCAGTTACAATATAATGATGATGCAAACCAGGTTTACTCACAGCAGGTATAATTATCTTATACTCCTCCTCCTCAATAATATTATTCTTTAAAATAAAACTGCACTTTTTTTGCAACATTAGCGGTATTTCCAACCTTTGCAAATTGTAATGCCGTAAATAACCTGCGCGTGTTTATTAAATGCCCTGGTTAAATTATTTTTGCAAAAAACGTAATTTTAAGTTTTGAATTTTTCTGTATTTACCGATTATCCCTGGTATTTTCTTTTATTCTGCCTGCTGGCAGGAGCGGCTTATGCCTGGTTTACATACCGGAAGAACACCATATCTGCCAATGAAAAAAAATGGTTTGGCTGGCCTGTGTGGCCATTGGTAATATTGCGTTTTTTAAGCACCAGCCTGCTTGCATTCCTGCTTTTATCGCCGGTAATCAGGAGTATTTTTAAAAAAGTTGAGAAGCCTGTTGTTATAATTGCGGCCGATAATTCACAATCTGTTCTGCTGAATAAAGATTCTTCTTTTCACAAAAACCAGCTGCCGGCAGAAATAGAAAATGTACGCAGCCGGCTTGCAGAAAAGTATGATGTACGCTTTTATACTTTTGGCAATGAAGTAAAAGATGACCAGGCACTTGATTACTCCGATAAGCAGACAGATCTTTCGGGCTTGTACGAAAATCTTTACCAGAAGTTTTATAACCAGAATATTGGCGCCGTAATTACTTTAACCGATGGAATTTATAATCGTGGGCAAAACCCGCTTTTTGTAGCTGAAAAATTCAACGCGCCGTTTTATACCGTTGCGCTTGGCGATACCATGCCCCGTAACGATGTACTGATAAAGGATGTGCAATATAACCGTATTGTTTATACCGGCAATTATTTTCCCCTGCAAATCGGGCTGCGTGCAAAAGGATATGCAGGTAAAAATGGTACAGTAACAGTATCACACAAAGGTAAAACGGTTTACAGCCAGCAGGTTAATTTCGGCAGCCAGAATTTTTATACCGAAGTAGCCGCGAGGGTAGAAGCCACAACACCGGGTTTGCAGCTGTACCATATAGAAATATCGAGGCAGCAGGGCGAAGTGAGCTATGTAAATAATAGTTTCGATGTGTTTATAGATGTGCTGGACAGCCGTAAGAAAATACTTATGGTATCTTACGCGCCGCACCCCGATATCGCCGCTATTAAAGGTTCTATTGAGCGCAATGCTTTTTATGAAGTGAATGCAACGCTATATACCGATCTTGCAAAAAATGCTTCAGCCAGCCCCGATAAACTAAAAAATTACCAGCTTGCCATTTTGCACCAGCTGCCCACTGCCGACCAGAACGCCGCGCAGCTGATCAGTAACTTAAAAGAAGCCGGCGTTCCTGTATGGTTCATCATCGGCAATAAAACAGCTATTAATATTTTCAATACCTTAGAAACCGGTGTGCAGATAAGCAGTAACGGCGCCCGCACCAATGAAGCCGGTGGTTATATAAACAACGGGTTTGGAAACTTTACCTTATCCGATAACCTGAGTAAAAACCTGCAGGCCTGGCCTCCGTTAATTACGCCTTTTGGCGAGTACAAAGTAGCAGATAAATCGAATGTTTTTCTATGGCAGCAAATTGGCCGCGTACAAAGCCAGATGCCGTTGCTCGCATTCAGCACCAATACAGCAAAAACAAAATCGGCTGTGCTTACAGGCGAGGGCATTTGGCGGTGGTTTATGTATGATTTCGCACAGAACCAGGGCCATGCTTTTGCCGATGAAGTGGTAAATAAAACCATCCAGTATTTATCTGTAAAAACCGATAGCAGGCCTTTTCGTGTGCGGGCAGCGCGAAACATGTTTTTTGAAGATGAGCGTGTATCTTTCGAGGCGGAAGCTTATAACCAGAGCTTTGAACCGCTGCGCGATGCACTGATAACAATGAAGATAAAAAACCAGGAAGGCAAAAATTTCGAATACACTTTTCAGCCTCGCGGAAATGGTTATGCTGTAGATGCAGGTTTTTTACCGGCCGGCCAATATACTTTTACAGCGCAGACAAAAATAGGCGATAAGCCTTACAGCGTCAGCGGCGAATTTATAGTTAAAAAAGTCGAGCTGGAATATTTGGAAACCGAAGCAAATCATCCGCTGCTTCGTAGCCTGGCTGCGCAGCAGGGTGGTAAAATGATTTACCCGAAAGATTTATCTGGCTTGCCACAGCTATTGCAGGACCGGGACGATATACAGCCAGTTGCCTATATGCAGACAGATTTTAAAGATCTTATTCATTTCAAATGGCTGTTCTTTTTTGTTTTCGCCCTGCTTGCAACGGAATGGTTTTTGCGAAAATACTTTGGATCGTATTAAGAGTTAAGAACAAGGAACTTGGAACAAAGAGTGCCGCGATGCGCTGATTTGTTCGGCGCTAAAAGATTTGAGCTATTAAAGCATTTTTTAGCCTTTTCATATATGGAATTATAATTTGTTAGTATGAAGGAAAGCTTGATTCTGAATAAATCATTTTCTTTTGCTGTAAAGGCTGTAAATGTTTATAAAGCGATTGTAAATGATAAAAAAGAATTCGTGCTTTCGAAGCAGTTTTTAAGGGCTGCAACTTCCGTTGGCGCTAATATCGAAGAAGCAAATGGTGCAATTTCAAATCCGGATTTTAAGAATAAAATTTCCATAGCTTATAAAGAGGCCAGAGAAACATTATACTGGCTAAAACTTCTGCAGGCAACAGATTACATAAATAAAAAAGATTTTGATGAACTTGCTGCTGATTGCGATGAACTTTGCAGATTGTTGAGGGCATCAATAAATACAATGCTAAATAAAGAGAAATAGCGTAATATTGAAATATCGCATCGCGGCACTCTTTGTTCCTTGTTCCTTGTTCTTAACTCTCAAAGTAATATTGAACCGATTACAGCGTTAATTTATTATCTCGGTATATTTATAGCTGCATTTGAAATTACATATAGGATATTGCCAGAAAATGTTTTTGTTTTTCCGTAAAATATTGTTTTTGCCTGTGCTTTTAATATGGCTGTCCGGTGCCAATGGGCAGGGCATGCAAACGGAGTTCGGTAAAAACGTGCTGCAGTATAAGCCTTTCGAGTGGTATTATTACCAGTCATCTAATTTTGATGTTTATTTTTATACGGGCGGTAAAGAGCTTGGCCGCTATGCAGTTACCATTGCGGAAGATCACCTGCGCGAAATAGAAAGCAAGATTGATTACACGCTCGATAACCGTATAACTTTTATAATTTATAACTCCTATACAGATTACCGCCAGAGCAATTTTACATTTGCCGAAGAGGTGAATAATCCTGGTGGCAGAAGCCGGATACAGGAAGAAAAAGTATTCATTTACTTCAACGGCGATCATTTTAACTTTACCACGCAGATTCGCAGCGGCATAGCGCAGATTTTGATGAATGAAATATTGTACGGCGGCTCATTACAGGAGCGCCTGCAGAGCAACGTTTTGCTGAATATGCCGGCCTGGTATGGCAAGGGCCTTGTGGCATACCTTGGCGATGAGTGGAACCCGCAGCTGGAAAACACACTTAAAAACGGCATACTTAGCGGCAGGTACAAAAAATTCAAGAAACTTACCGAAACCGAAAGCATTGTTGTAGGCCACAGCTTATGGAAGTATATTAACGACCAGTATGGCGAGGCTGCCGTTGCCAACATGCTTTATATTATGCGCGCCCACAAAAGCGTGGAAAGCGGCTATCTTTTTGTACTGGGCAAAAATTTTTCGCAGCTTTATGATGAATGGTACCAGTTTAACCTGGCCAGGCTGCAGCGGCAAAGTGGTGTAACGCCTGCTGGCGCGCCCGTTGCAAAGCTTAACAAAGTGTTTAAAAAGGGAACAGTAACCCGCTGGGAGATTTCGCCACGCGCGGAGTTTGCTGCTGTAGTAACAAATGACCAGGGCAAAGAAAAAATTTGGATTGTAAACCTGGCTACCGGCAAAAAAATGCGCATATATAAAAATGGCTACCGGCGGCAGGATAATACGTATGATCATAATTACCCGGTTATTGCATGGAATACAAGAGGGCAGGAGCTAACCGTTGTTTTTGAAGAACGCTCGGTACCAACATATTTTACGTATAACGCAACCGAAAACAAAAAATCGGAAAAGCAGATTATTACCCGGCTGGAAAGAGTACTAAGTGTACAATATTCCGATAACGGGCGTACCGCGGTATTGTCAGCAATACGAAACGGGCAAACCGATATTCTTACATTTGATTTCCGCTCGCAGGCACAACGATTTTTAACCAATGACCTATATGACGACCTGGAGCCAAGGTTTGTAAAAGGCAACGGTATTGTTTTCCGCTCTAACCGGCCCGATGTTTCGCTGGAAAGAGTTACTGCCAACAGGCCGTTTTCATTCGCCACCAATTACGATATTTTTTACTTTCCTGATTATACTTCACCAAGAACATTAAAGCGTTTAAGCAACAGCCCCGCCAATGAGAGTATGCCCGATGCTTACGATACCGCTTATTTTAGTTACCTGACTGATGAAAACGGTATTCTTAACCGTAACGCTGTTTACCTGGATAGTATCTTTCAGCATATTCGCGTAGCAGTAAGCTATATAGATACTAACATCCGCCGGAACGATACATTCTACTTCGCGAAAAATGATGTAAGTATTATTACGCTGCCGGAACGTTTACGTAGCGACAGCAACCTGCAAAGTATTGATACCGCTTTTGTGTATAAAGATACTTTATACGTTTACCCGCTTACAAACTATTCGGAAAACATACTTTCTTACGCTGTACAGCCAAAGTACGGCACTATGTACGAGCTGTTCCAGTCGGAGAACAAATATATTCTGCAGCAAGTATCCATCCCGCAGGATATACCCGATAAAACAGTAACCCGAAGCAGGAATAATATTTTAAAACGTAAGCAATCAGCGCTTAACAATACGCAGCTTTTAAAGAATAAACGTGTTGAAGTATTCTCGGAATACCCGGTTTTTAAATCGCAGCCGGGCGAAGATGTTAAGGTTGATGAAGATGGAAACCCTGTAAAGCCCGATTCAGCAGCAAAATCCAGCCGGGCAGATTATTATCAGACCGATTTCCCGGCGCCGGTAAAATCGCCTGGCAGCCTGGCTGGCGGGCAAAGTACCGGTAGC
Organism: Bacteroidota bacterium; assembly: GCA_036846145.1. GTDB lineage: Bacteria > Bacteroidota > Bacteroidia > CAILMK01 > CAILMK01 > DAIUCM01. The sequence goes on along the minus strand of DAIUCM010000009.1, from coordinate 21,876 downwards.
GAAGGGAATGACGACAGGCGGGTTAAATTCTCATCCGCAACGCTGTATTTTCTCAATTTTTCGCCAGACCAGATCGTGCCGCTGCAGCTCGATAACAGCCTGATGAATTCGCCATATGTGCCATACTCGGCAAACGATAACAACGGCATTTATAATCCATTGCTGCGCGGTATGTTTAAAATTGGCCTTAGCGATATGTTTAAAGATTACCGGCTGATTGGCGGTGTACGTGTTTTGGCATCTTTCCGTGGAGCAGAGTATTTTCTTGCTTTTGATAACGTTAAGAACAGGCTCGATAAACGCCTTATGTTCTTCCGCCGCGGCGAGATTCAGGAATTCGGTTACAGCTTTTACCGCACAACCAGCCAGGAGCTGCGCGGCGAGCTGCGCTGGCCTTTCAGCGAAACGCAATCTATACGCTTTAGCGGTTTTGGCAGGCAGGATAAAAATACATATTTAAGCGGCGAGCTTATATCTTTAAAAACGCCTAACGAGGCAACATACTGGGGCGGCGGTAAAGCGGAGTATGTGCTCGATAATGTTATCCCGCGTGGTATGAACCTGTTCAACGGCACGCGGCTGAAATTCTATACCGAATTCTTTAACGCCTTTAATAAAGAAAATACCAGGTTTACCGTTGTGGGCGCCGATGTGCGAAATTATACAAAAGTTAGCAGGCAGATCATCTGGGCCAATCGTTTCGCCGCGGCTTCATCATTCGGGCAAAGTAAGGTTGTTTATTTCCTGGGCGGTACGGAGAACTGGCTTTTCCCTAATTTTAATAAAGATAATATTGTTGATCCTGAACAAAATTACGCTTACAAGGCGCAGGCAACAAACATGCGCGGCTTCGACCAGAATATACGTAACGGAAGCTCGTATGCCGTGCTAAACAGCGAGTTGCGCGTGCCGGTTTTAAAGTATTTGTTCAATAAACCTTTCCGCTCACAGTTTTTCGAGAATTTCCAGGTGGTTGGCTTTGCCGATGCTGGTTCTGCATGGAATGGCGTAAACCCTTTTTCGATAGATAACGCATTTAACAAGCGGATAATACACGAAGTGCCTTATACAATTTCCGTTACCAGCCTGCGCGATCCGCTCGTATATGGCTATGGTTATGGTTTCCGGACCTTGCTGCTTGGTTATTTTATGCGGCTCGATTACTCATGGGGCATAGAAGATGGTGAAAGGACCGACCGCAAGGTTTACTTCTCATTCGGGCTTGATTTTTAGTGTATTTACGCGGCGCATGGAAATTAGCATTATTGGTTATTATTTAACCTGAGCCATGGAAGTGAATTAAAACTACCATGCTGCACAATGCTTAAATAAAAGGCAAATAACTTTTTGAGCAGCAGAAATAAGCTATTTTGCCATTCAATTGCTATTGATTTCGACCCATAGTAGAAACAAAAGTATTTTTTAGCTTTAACTTATATGGAAATTATTGTATTATACTGATAAACAAGTAATTAATTCCAGAGTTCGCATTGTATATTGAGTGAATGATTGCGCATTTGAAAATGTCCTTTGAGCCAAAGGCCACGGCGCTTCGAAGCAATACTCCCAGGTTTCGTGGCCCACAAACCAGTATTATTTACGCATATTTCATGCTATATTGTATTAGTTAATTTATCAAAATTCCAATTTCATTTAGCAATTAGTATAGTTTTTACATTTGTTTTGTTTTGAATTAATTAAACAAAATTAGCTGCAAATATTCCTGTCGCTTAAAAATATTAGGGCTGAAATTACCTCTATTACATGTTTTAACAGCTATTTTGCAATTTGCCGAAGCGCAAGGGCAGAAAATAAAAATTGAATAAATTTAACAATTGCCTGTTTTTAGGGTTATTATGTTTTTGCTCTCCATATAAAACATAATACCGTGAAAAGAAACTATATATCCGCCTCTATCATATTTATATCAGCACTGTTTTTATTTGCATTCCATGGCTGCTCAAAAGAAATGGAAGTACTGCCTGGCGCTACTGTCGAAAAACAGGTATTAGCCGGCAGAGAAGATGTTGTAATATTTATGATGATTAATGATGACCAGGTTTTGAAAGGTACCGAAGCCGCTTTCTATGCTTTTATTAATGGCCGCAACGCCGGTGTTGATTGTGGAAGAATATCGTTACAGAGGTTAAATGCCAGGACTGGTAAATGGGAACCGGTAGCCGGCGCACAAAACATGGAGGTAATGTACGGTTCGGCAATTTACTCCATTAGCGAGGCAAGCCTGGCTGATAACGGTATTTACCGCTGGCATTATATTCCCGGCGGCTCATGCGCTTTTAAAACAGCACAATCGGGCAGTTTAGAGCTTGTTGTAGTTGAGGAACTTCAGTAAATAAAATTTTCACCTGCATACTTAAAATTATAGCGGCCCTACTGGGCCGTTTTTCATATATACTCATGCCTAAAAATACTTTTTGGTGTCTCCTGCTGCTGGCGCCAATCTGAGCGAAGCGGAGATAGGTGCATTATCAGCCATTGCACGCTGTGAGTGCACCTTGTATAATTCTCAAAAAGGAACAATACAATAAGCTTTCCTAAAAACCTCGCAGCGGTATTAAATTAAAACGGTACACTCAGAGAGTGGTTATCTAAAAAAGCACTAATTTCCACTGCGTTCAAATTAGCGCCAGCTTTGGGTCGTAAAAGAATAAAGAAAATACAATGAAAAGAATTTTTTATCTATTAGGAATTGCATTTCTTTTAATTACCTGTTGTAAGCATGATGAACCTGGTGCTGACCCTTGCGAAGCAATCCGTAATGAGCCGGAAGGTTTTAAAATAGAAGAATTTATGTATGATCTGGACGAAGATATTGTTTTTGAGTCAGAAGATACAGTTCTTGCAGGGAATATGATACGCTTTACTTCCAATAGAAAGTATGACAGCTATACATAGCAGGTTGGTACAGAAGCTGAAATGAGATCCGGGAATCCTCTTCAATTAGTTTTTAGCCCGTTACATACAGGGAAAATTCTCATAACTTTTATTGGTCAAAGGAAGCCACAGCCGGAGTGTAATTCAAAAGATGACGGTATTGATACCTTCAGACGACATATCATAGTGGTTTTGGAGGACTCTTCGCGTATGTATGGTCGTTATCTGGGATATAATACCGATAATCCTAATGATACTTTTACAATCCGCATAGGAAAAAATAAAAATGGCGCTGGATTTCCTTCTCTCTTTAATCTCCCCAATGGATGCATGATTGAGGATTGGAACAATCCTGGAAATAAAGAAGCAGTAAATATCCAGGTTAGTTTAGCATACAGAGGTTATTATAGTATTGATCAAATATCCGGATTTAACCCCTTTTGTGGAATAGTTCATCATAGTTCCGGCAAGCTATCACAGAACAACCAAACAATTACTATAAACTATTCCAGTTTTCATGACAGTGATACTCATGAAGGAAGAAGAGTTAAGAAAACTAAACCAGATGAAGAATATTTGATACACAATATTATTGGCCTATACTAACAAACTTAGGCTTATGCGCGCAGTTACATTATTTTTATTGGTGTTTTTATTTGTTACCTGTAAACGGGATAAGCCGGTAACGCCGGTTTCGGATTGCCAGACCTATACATTTGAAGACTCGCCTTTTGGGCCGGAAATAACTATGGCAGACGTTACTTACCATTCGCCTTGTTTTAATCCGAATAATAAAGATGAGATCATTTATATTAAAAACAATAATATATCCGGAAAGGCAGAGCTGAGAAAACGCAACCTTCTAACGAAAGAAGATAATTTTTTAGCAGCCGCCTGGGTTTTGAATTCACCACGTTGGCATAAAAACGGCTGGATAGTTTTTGACTATAACTATAATATCTATAAGGTTAAAGAGAATGGCGATAGCCTTACAAGATTGACCAATGAAGGACAAAGTTATTTCCCCAGCTGGAATATAAATGGAAGTGCCGTCATTTTTAGGCGAGTGGATGAAAGTCCATGGCCAAATCTTAATATTATTGATAATAATGGGAATCTTATTCAAGTACTGGACTCGACAATTGGCGGGCATCGTACCACTTCATGGTCACCAGTCGAAAATAAGATTGCATATAATAGACATAAAGGAATAGGGTTAAGTTTTGTAGATCAAAAACAATTAGGAGAGGTAAAGGATGTAACTAATCATGAATTGGGTATATTAAGTTTAAGTTGGTTTAGTAATGGTGAGTGGATAACTTGGGCAAGCCTCTTTCAATTTGGTAAAACAAATATAAACACCGGCGAAACCAAAATTTTAAGACAAGGCTGTTATGCTTTACGTTATTCGCGACCTGCTGTTTCGCCTGATGATACTAAAATAATTGTAGAACGAGATGATATTAGGAAAACTGGCCCGAGTTCGGGCTACCAGGAAACCTATTTATACATTATGAATGCAGATGGCAGCAATGAAAAGAAAATAGAGTTTTAAGAACACTCAAAATATTGCTGACAAAATAATGCGGCTGGAAGTGGAGCCGCTTTCCATATATCAATATCTCAAAAAATGGTTTGGTGTTAAACTTACCTCCCGGCAAATCCAATTCTGCCGCGGTTAGCGCTAATATCCTTTACGGTTTCTTTCATATTAAGCATTTGCAGAACAGCTTCAGCGGCTTCTTCGCCTTTGTTGCCGAGCTTACCACCTGCGCGCTCCTGCGCCTGCTCCAGCGCATCTACCGTTAGCACGCCAAAAGCAACTGGTTTATTGTATTTCAGCGCTACATTATTAAGGCTGAGTGATACCGATTCGGATATATAATGAAAATGCGGCGTTTCACCCTTTATGAGGCAGCCAATGGCAATTACAGCATCCATATTGCCAATTTCAAGCAAATACTGCGCGGCCAGCGGCAGCTCGTAAGCGCCGGGTACAAGGTGTATGTGTATGTTTTCTTCAGCAAGGCCATGTTCAGCCAGAAACTTCTTTGCACCATCACGAAGCGCGAAAGTAATCTCACTGTTCCATTGCGCAACTGCAATTCCTATCCGCGCATTTTTTACTTTATGATGCAAACTGGCATCGCCTGTATTTTGTGTTTTTAATGAAGTAGCCATGGTTTTTTTCTTAAAGTTAGGAACAAAGAATTAAGAACAAAGAGTAGAAAGCAAAGATATTTTAATTAATTTAGATTTAAGTCTTCCCACTTCTTACTTCTTACTTCTTACTTCTATCTTCTATCTTCTATCTTCTATCTCCTCCTGTAAAATAAAAAATGGGAAATTCAACCTAAATTAAATTTCCCATATATGGTATTAATAAAAAATGCTTATTGCTGGCCTGCGGCTGCAGATGCGCGGGCTACATATTTCTCTATATCGGCACCCATTACGGTGTTTTTATATTTGTCTTTTATTTGCTGATAAGCAGAGAGGGCTTCACGCGGCTGGTTTAGCTGCTCGTACACCAAACCTGCTTTTTTATAAAAGCGCGGAGCTGTAAACTCATTATCGTTGTTTTTAGCTGCCTGCATATAATATTTTGCGGCTGCTTCATAGTCCTTCAGCTGGCTGTAGGCATCGCCAATTGCGCCTAATGCCATTGGTTTTAATATTTTACTGTCCGTTTTAAAATCTTCCAGGTGGTCAATAGCTTCCTGGTATTTGCCTTGCTGCAGGTAAGAAATGCCCGCGTAATAGTTGGCGAGGTTACCTGTTTTGGTCATGCTGTATTCAGATGCCGCATCCGCAAAGCCAATATGGTTAGGGTTGCCATCGCCATTCAGCGCAAGGTTAAAAGAATCTGCCTCGAAATGGCGCTGCGCGCTGAAAATTGCCGTGCGGCCTTCAGCCTCAAGCGGGCCAAGGTAAGCGAATTTAAACGCCAGAATACCGGCAATTATAAGCATTACGCCACCTGCCAGGTAGGTTAATATTTTGCGGTTCTTATCCACAAATTCCATAAACGTAGGCGTTGTGCCGCGGTTCGGAACAGTATTTTCGGTATAAGGTGCAACCACTGAAGAAGTATCCAGGTCCTTCTCGTTTACTTCTTCGTTAATTTGTTTGTTTTCCATGTTTTAGGTGCGATGTATCTTAATCGGAACGCGAAATTACGATTTTTTTCTTAATCAATAAGATATGGATAATCCTGCTGTATATAATTATCGGTATAAATCTCAGAGGCATCCGGCCATGGCGATTCTTCAGCAAACTGTACCGAGTCTTCTACAATGTCTTTAATCTTTGCATTTATTTGCTCGAACCAGGCTTCATCGGCAAAATTATTTTCCCTTATTGTTGCAGCAATGCGCTCAATCGGGTCCTTGCTGCGGTATTCATCCAGCTCTTCGCGGGTGCGGTATTTCGCCGGGTCGCTCATGGAGTGGCCTTTGTAACGGTACGTTTTTATTTCGAGGAAGGTTGGTACGCCGTTGCGCGCCCTTTCTGCCGCTGCCGAAATGGCGTTGTGCACATCTTCGCAATCCATACCATTTACCTGGAAGCTCGGCATATCGTAAGCCAGGCCAATTTTATACAGATCGGGTACGTTTGTGGTGCGTTTTACAGCTGTTCCCATTCCGTAGCCATTATTCTCGCAAATAAAAATTACCGGCAGCTGCCAAAGCATAGCCATGGTAAATGTTTCGTGCAAAGCGCCCTGCCTTACTGCGCCATCGCCCATTGAGCAAACGCAGATATTATCGGTGCCTTTGTATTTTTCGGCGAAAGCAATGCCTGCGCCAAGCGGAATCTGCGCGCCCACAATACCATGCCCGCCAAAAAATCCTTTCTCCGCAGAGAACATATGCATAGAGCCGCCTTTGCCTTTGCTGCAGCCTGTAGCTTTGCCATACAGTTCCGCCATTACTTCGCGTGCGGAAATACCGCAGGCCAGTGCGTGGGCGTGATCTCTGTATGCGGTTATGTGTTTATCGCCTTGTTTGGTGGCGCTCATTGTTCCGGCAACTACGGCTTCCTGGCCTATATACAAATGGCAGAAGCCTCGTATCTTCTGCTCGCCGTACATCTGGCCTGCTTTTTCCTCGAACTTACGCATCAGCAGCATGCTTTCATACCAATGCAAATATTGTTCGCGCGGGAAAGCAGGGCCGCTCGCGGCCTGGTTTTGGCCGTTGGCGGCGTTATTCTGTTGAGGCTGAGCTTCTTTATTTGTATTCACAGGGTTTTTTTCTGTAGTTTGTACCATAACGCTGCTAAATGAAACCGCTAAATTACGGCTTTTTCATTTAACTAAAGTAAACAGCGGGCAGGCTTTTAAGTATTTTTAGCGTATAGTATATATGGAAAAGCTGATTTAGGCCGAATTTTTTGTTTGATTTGGAAGATAGGAGATAGGAGGTAGAATTAAGAAGTAAGAATTAAGAAGTAAGAAGTAAGAATTAAGAAGTAAGAATTAAGAAGTGCAGCTTGAGTTTAATAGACTGGAGCAATCCGTTTAAGAAATTTTGTTTTTCTGTGGATTTGTGTTTATAGCCGAGGGAAGATATTTTCTTGCCATGATAAATGTATTTTTAACGTATATAATATATGTCAACAGATTTTGTAATTCATTGGCACTAATAAAAATTATAAAAGCAAACAGGCCCGCAATTTTAATTACGGGCCTGTTTGTTTAATTTTTACATATATACCTTAGCTCAAAAATGTTTTGCTGCCGCTGATGATCATATACGCAGTGCTTTCATCTCCACGCAGGAAATAATCGACAAGTGTGCTGATAAGCGCTATAATTATTGCAAGTATAAGCGCATTTGTAAAGCCGCGAACCTTGAAGCCGGGTACAAGCGCATCTACAATTTTAATTACTATGGCAGTAGCAATAAGCCTGATTATAAAGCCTAAGCCGATTAGGAACGGAATGCCAAGCGTTACAATATCAAGCAGCCTGCGTAAAATCCACCCGATGGTTGGGTTTAAAATACCAAGTAAAAAAGCTACCAGCAAGGCCGAGCCGAAGTTGCGGATCTCAACTTTTGGAAGGATGTACGCAGCCATAAGCACTACCACGGCATTAATAACAAGTGAAATAATAAAGTCCATATTAGTTTGGTTTTTTGGTTTGGTTGCTGAATTTTTTTTTGATTATAACCAGCCCGTCAAAAGTTTGTTTTGAAAAAGCTAAACAGGTTTATTACTTTACATGCTCGTTTACTTCAATATTAAATTGTACTTAGCCAATATTTGTATTGTGGAAAAAATTCAACAAAACCATTGTACGCACGTTAAATAATTTACTTACAATGAAAAGGGAAAAGCAATAATTAACCAATACTTAAAAACAGGAAGGGATTTGAACGGTGAAATGGCAGTTTGATAAGTATTTGATATTGGAATCGGAACAACGGCAGAAACACTATGCTTTAAAAGTAGTGCTGATTGCCGGTATTGCCATTGCCATTTTAAAGCTCGCGGCGTTTTTTATAACAAAATCTAACGCTATTTTATCCGATAGCCTTGAGTCGCTCATTAACCTGGCGGCCGGCGGCTTTGCGTTATTCAGCGTTTATTATGCCGGTAAACCGCGCGATGCCAAGCATCCCTACGGCCATGGTAAAATAGAGTTTCTCGCTACGATGGTTGAAGGAAGCCTTATTTTTGGCGCCGGTTCTATAATAATTATTAAGGCTGTTTATAATATTTTTTATCCTAATCCGGTACAGAACATCGATTTCGGCATAGCGGCAATTGCCATTACAGCTATCGCCAACATAACCCTTGGCCTGTACCTGAAGAAAAAAGCATTCCGGCTGGATTCAATGGTTCTGCGGGCGGACAGTAAACGCCTTTCCATGGATGCTTACAGCAGTATTGCCCTGGTTTTAGGCTTAGGTATTATTTATTTTACCGAGCTGTATTTTATTGACAGTGCTTTGGCCATTGTTTCGGGCGCTTTAATCATACGTGCGGGCTATTTCCTTATCAAACAGTCGGTTAAAGGCTTGCTGGATGCTGCCGATACCGATGTGCTTTCGGAAGTTGTTGAGCTTTTGCAGCTACACAGCCGTGCCGAATGGATAGATGTACAGAACATGCGTACCAGCCACCATGGTATGTATTTGTATATTGATTGCCATTTAACTTTGCCCTGGTACTGGAACCTGAATAAAGTAAGCGAACAGGTGCGCGATGCGGAACTGCTTATAAACAAGCACTTTAAGGAACGCGTAGAGCTGTTTGTGCAAGCTGAGCCCTGCAAACCGAAAAACTGCAGCGAATGCCGTATTACCGATTGCCCTGTACGCCAGCAGCCTTACCGTAAAAAGTCGCCGCTTAAGCTGGAAAACGTGCTGCGGCCGGAAGAACAGCAATCTGCAGTACTTTGATCATTGATCAGTGATCAATTATCAATTATCAATTATCAATGATCAATGATCAATTATCAGTAACCAGTACAAGTAACCAGCTATCAATGTAGTTTATAGTTTAGGTAAGGATTTTGATTGAATCCATATATGATATGGTTCAAAAATGCTCTGCACAACAGCCTGAAAGGCTGAGAGTTTCACAGCTTGGGGCATCGCCCCAAGTAAACTTAACCCCGTAATGTAAAGATCTTCCGACAAATTCCATATACTGCATCGTTCAAAAATGCTTTGTACAACAGCCAGAAGAGCTGAGATTTTCACAGCCGGGCATCGCGAAAAATAAATAAAAAAAGGACTATCCGCAAAATAGCACAAACAGAAGTCTTGAAGATAAAATTATAGTCGGAGCTGCACTCCTCTCCTAATTTAAGAGAGGTGCCCAAAGGGCGGTGAGGTTAAAAAGCAAAATTTACGATCAAACGGATACTCATTAAATTAAAATATATTTACTTCCGGGTTTATTTCTATCCCGAATTTTTCCTTTACAGAGCGCTGAATTTCGTAAGCCAAGTTCTTAACTTCTTCGCCATTGGCGCCGCCATAATTTACCAAAACCAGCGATTGATCTTTATGTGAGCCTGTGTTACCTACACGTTTTCCGCGCCAGCCGCATTGTTCAATAAGCCAGCCGGCAGGTACTTTTACACTTTCAGATGTAGTGATGTATCCGGGCATTTCCGGGTAAATAGTTTTAAGCTGCTGATATTGTTGTACAGGTATTTCCGGGTTTTTGAAAAATGAGCCCGCATTGCCAAGCTTAGCCGGGTCGGGTAGTTTTGAGCTGCGAATATGGCAAACAGCTTTACTTACTGCTACAATATCAGGCTCGGTTATTTGCATCTCCTCCAGCGTTTTTTGTATTGCGCCGTACGAGGTGTTTAAGGTATGCTTTTTACTTAGTTTAAATGTAACGCTTACAATAAAATACTTATCTTTATAATCCTTTTTAAAAATACTTTCGCGGTAGCCAAACTGGCATTCGTTTAATGTAAGAAGTATTTTTTCGCCGGTACTTATATGTACGGCTTCCAGGTTTTCGAATACATTCCTGATCTCTACACCATAAGCGCCAATATTTTGTATAGGCGCTGCGCCAACGGTGCCCGGAATCAGGGAGAGATTTTCTACACCGCCTAAACCTTTCTCAATACAATAAAGCACAAAGTGGTGCCAGGTTTCTCCGCTAGCCGCTTTTACTGTCGCAAATGCATCATCTTCTGCTACAATACTTATACCGCGCAGATTATTTTTTATAACCAAACCGTTATAATCTTTAGTAAAAAGCATATTGCTGCCGCCACCAAGTATTAGTTTTGGCAGCTGCTTCAGCTGCGGGTCGTTAATAATTTCAAGCAAATCCTGCTCGCTGTTTACCTCTGTAAAATACCTGGCTTTTATATCTATACCAAAAGTATTATATGGCTGCAGTGAAATATTTTCCTTAATAAGCGGCATAAAGCATTTTTTGGCCAGGCTATATATGCGGATGGCAGGGCAAAATTAGGCTTTTACAAATTTATAATTCTTACATCGGGATTATGCGTTGTGAAAAAGCCGTAGCCGTTTTTGATATTCGTTGGAAAATCAATAGGTTCGCCGGTAAGCTGGTTAAAAACTCTGCCCGATTTCTGGTACACAACAAGGTATTTATAATACTCCTCCGAAATGTTAATAAGCGAAACCGCAAGTGTATCGCCTGCTTCTGCGTTAAGCGACAGCTTGCCATTGTGCTGCCCTTCTGTAAAGAGCCTGTCGGTAAGCAGCTGATAGTTATTTTGCGGCGGGCTAACCGATAAAAATGGATTGTTGTTACGTGCGCCGGCGCGTTTGTTTAGCGGTGTATAGGTTACAAGGTAATAATTGTCCTTACCGGCAACATCGCTGATGGTATATTCCAGTACATGGTTTGTATCTGCACTTGTAATTTCTGATTTAACCTTTAGATCATCAAAACTAACTTTTTCAAGCATGGTTGATGTTGCGCTGCAGGTAAGGCCTGTTGCAGGATCAAGCACTTCTAAGGTATATTGCTGGTTTGGAACCTGTAAAACACTTGTGCTGATGTAAATGCCCGGGCTTGAGTTGTGGAGCACCACAGTTCGGCCGCTGAAATGAACTTTAACAATGGCGTTGCTAACCATCAGCTGGTTGATTAAAGCAGAATCGCCCTTAATATCGTCGGCAGGTTTAAGGCTGTTGAAGCTTTTGGTTACCGTTACAAGCATTACCTGGTCCGGAATTACCTGCGAAAAAATACTTAGCCTGGGTTCATGCTCGGGCAGGTCAATTTCTATATCGTTTGGCTGGCATGCAAACATCAGCAGCGAAATGACTAGGAGTATAAAGCTATTTTTTAAGGTACGCATATATGGAAATCAATTAAGAATCAAGAATTAAGAATCGAGAACGCTGTCCCAGCAGCGTCTCCCGAAGTGGACTCTGCGCATTCAACGCTCCGGTTTCGCAGAGACCCTTTTAGGAAACGCTTCTGGAACATCAAGCTATTTTTTAAAATGCGCATATATGGAAAATCAATAAAGTATTAAGATAAAGAAATAAGATTTTTAAGCCTTGAACGCTTTGTTCCTTGTTCATAAATCTTTAAAACTTAAAGTTATAAGCAACAAAGGGCAGGAAACCGAACAAGCCTTTTTGTACAAGTTTATATTCGCCGGTTGTTTTGTCGATTTCTGATTTTACACGGTACGGCTGCGCCTGGTTGTACACATTGTACGCGCCAAAGTTCCATTCGCCTTCCCATTTGCGGTGCTGTTTGCGTTTTATCACAAAGTTTATATCGAGCCTGTGCGCCGGTGAAAACCGCAGCTCGTTTTTATCGCTGAAAATAGGTATTACGCTTACATCGTTATATGAAGGATTCGGCATAAAATAATTGCCGGTACGGGCTGTTAAACGCTGGCCTGTAGCATAAACCCAAACTGCCGAAACTGTAAACCTTGGCGTGAAATTATAATTGGCAACAAACGAAATATCGTGGCGCCTGTCATACTTGGCATAATATGTTTTACCGTGGTTCAGCTCATCGAAATTACGCGTTGCCCAAGAAAGTGTATAACCAACCCAGCCTGTAAATTTACCTTTTGTTTTATTGAAGAAAAATTCAAATCCGTATGAATCGCCACGGCCTTCCAGTAATTCATCCTCGTAATTATCGTTTAGTAAAAGTACTGCGCCCGGGCGGTATTCAATTAAATTATTCATGCGCTTGTAATACGCTTCTACTGTAACCATGCTTTTTAATTTCTCTATATAATGCGTATAACCGGCTGCAACCTGGTCGGCAACCTGCGGCTTTACTTTGCGTGTTACAGGGTACCATAAATCGGTTGGTAAAGCAACCGATGAGCTGCTTACCAGGTGCATATACTGGTACATGCGCGAGTAGCTCATTTTTACGGAGTTATTATCGGTAAAAGTGTACGATGCTGATAAACGTGGCTCGGGCCCGGCGTAAAGCTTGTTTTGTGTTACAAGCCCGGAAACTCTTATGCCATAATTCAGCGTAAGCTTTGTGGTTAAAATATGGTCGTTCTGGATGTAAACGGCCATTTCCTGCGTATTAATAGGTTTGCCTTCGTTTGATTTTACTGCTTCGGAAATAATCCCTTGTGTGGAAACCACGTTCGGCCTGAAAATATGATTGGTGAAGCTGCCGCCGAATTTTAAATGGTGTAAGGTGCTTTGATAAAGATCAAAATCGAGCTTTGCGCCCAGGTCGCGAATTTTTGACCCGATGAATATGGAGTTACCGAAAAATTCACCATTAATATCATAACGGAAGCGGGTATAAATAAGTGATAGGTTAGAGAATAATTTAGGGTTGTAAATATGGTTCCAGCGTAATGTGTTGGTGAAATTACCAAGCTTAAAGCCAAAATCAAGCGTAGAAGTATCGGCTGCATCGCCCAGGCTGTCGTTGTTGCTTAAATCGGGTTCTGTTAAAACATCATTCCCAAAGTATGCGCTGTAATAAATGCGGTCTTTATTATTTATCTTGTAGTTGAATTTTCCGTTGAGGTCATAAAAATAATAAGGTATCGGCATGCCAACAGCGCCAAGTACTTTATCTATATATGTTCTTCGGCCGGAAATAAGAAATGAAGCTTTATCTTTAATTACCGGCCCTTGCAAAGTAAGCCTTGATGATAGCAGGCCAATTCCGCCTTCGGCGCTGTACTTTTCCTGGTTGCCTTCCTTCATACGAATATCCATAATAGAGGAAATCCGGCCTCCGTACTGGCTTGGGAATCCGCCTTTCAGCAGGCTTACATCTTTTAGCGCATCATTATTAAATACAGAGAAAAAACCGAATAAATGGCTTACGTTGTAAACAGTGGCTTCATCTAAAAGTATAAGGTTTTGATCGGCGCCGCCACCACGAACATACATACCGGTTTGGCCCTCACCGCCACGCTTAACGCCCGGCATAAGCTGCATGACCTTTATAATATCAACTTCGCCGCCTAATGATGGCAAATGCTTAATTTGATCCATCTGCAGCTTAATGGCGCTCATCTGCGTGGATTTTACTTCGGCCTTGTCTTCATTTTTTGCCTTTATCACAACTTCTTTCAGGTGCGTATTAGCCTGCAGCAGCCGTATGTTTCTGCGTATATTTTCCTTAAGGTTTATTGTAACAACTTGTTTTTCGTAACCTATGTAGCTGAATTGCAGCTCATGCTCGCCCTCGGGTAAGGTTACAGAAAAAAAGCCGTACTCGTTACTGGTTGTGCCTTTGTTTAAGGATTTTACATATATAATGGCGCCCAAAAGTGCCTCGCCGGAAGCATCATCATAAACATAGCCGCTTATTGTATAGCTATTAGCCGCTTTTAGCGGCTGCCATATATGCAGCAGCAAAAAAATACTTAATAGGGAAATTCGCATGGTGGCTGGTTCGTTTCAGAGCCAAGATGCAGTATTTCCGTAAAAAGTTGGTTGAAGATAGAAAATATTTTTGAAGCCTGCTAAGAAGCGTTATTTCTTATAATCGTCGCTCTCGGGCTTGTCATCGGCAGGCGGAATATGAAGGCCTTCAAAGAGTTTGTCCATCTTTTCTACAAAGTCCATGGTATCATCATAGAAAAACTCTATTTCAGGAATTTTTTTTACGGAATGACGAATTTTAGCTGCCAGCAAAGTACGTATCTCCTTATTGTACTGCCGTACCAGGTTTACAGCTTTTTGCGGGTCTTTTTCATTCAGGAAGGTAAGGTACGCTTTTACATAGCCCAGATCCGGCGAAACGCGCACACCGCTAACACCAATAAATTTTAAACCGGTAAGGCTCTGGCCCTCGCGCATAAAAATATCGCTGAGGTCCTTCTGTATCTGGCGCGAAAATTTCGCCTGTCTTTTACTTTCCATCGTGCAAATATAACATGCCTGGCGCAAGTTGGTTGAAACTAATTTTCTTCTTATAAAAAGATATTGTTTTATTCCGCATCTCTTAATGGAATTACATACACCGGAACCGCAGCTTTTTTTATCACCTCAAAAGTATTATCGCCATACCACGCGTTATACAGAAAGCCATGTTCCTGGTAACCCAATACAATCAAATCTGCATGCAGCCTTACTGCTTCTTCCAGTATGGTGGCAACAGTAGGGCCTTGTACCAGCAAGCCTTCACAATCAATGTTTTTTGCCTTGGCCAAATCTGCCATTTCCTGTATCCAGACGTGTTCGCTTTTAATTTCCTGGGCCCGTTCATCGCGGGTAAATTGTGGGCCGGCATCATAACCTACAAAATCGGGCTCCGGCGCAGTAACATGTATGAACCAAAGTTTCGATGAGGATTTTTCGGCCAGCGCAATGGCTTGGTTTATGAGGATCTTGCTGTATTCATTATCATCGAGCGCAACTAATATATTTTGCATTGCTTTTGGGTTGGTAACTTTCCGGTAAAAAAATTATAAATAGTTATGTTCTGGAAAATAAGCTTCTCATGGGAAAAATGTTAATTGTTAAAGCATTGCAATAAGCTCATCCAAGGCGCTTTTTACGGTTGGGAAATGCGTGCATACGCGCGGATCCATAATATTTCCGCCAAAACCATTTTCTTTTTCCGATGCGTTTTTGCTGATTTCCTGAAGCTCTTTTTTTAGCGCTGCCGGCTTAAACGAAGCTAATGACCATATACAAATAACTTTAACAAAATTGCTTTCTTCCTTATCCTTTAAAGCTCTGAGCATTTCCTGTTTGCAAACATCTGTATTATAATTTCTTAAGGCCCGTGCGGCCGATATGCGGTTGTGAAAATTCCTGTTATCGCGCAAAAAGGGCAAAAGCTGGTCGTAATAACCATCTAACTTTAAATGATAAATACTTTCTAAGGCTACATGCTGCGCGAAGAACGTTTCAAGTTCATCATCGGCGAAACCTGCCGGCTTTTGGGTAATGTATTTATCTATAAAAGTTTTAATGCCTGCTTTATCGTACGGTAAATTATGATAGCTGTTAAATATAGCTGTCATTGTTTTTTCGTACACATCTGCCGGTACAAGCGCCTGGTGATAACTGTGCCGGTAAGTGGAAACAACTTTGCCATCTTTTAACCTGTCGAAACCCGTGGATGGAGTAGCTATGCAAAACTCGTTACTATCGTTTTTCTTTAGAAAAAAGTAACATTCCTTAGTATTATTGAAATGGAACTCCGGGCCATGTCCGCCAGAAACACTGCAAAGGTCGAGAAGAAAAAAGTTGGTTATTTTTATCTCATCAGGCAATTTATCTCCGCCAAGCGTTTTGAATATTTTAATGGTAATGCCTTTTTTCTCATCGGCTGATTTTACTTTACCCAATACAAAATAATCCGCTTTACTTATGATCTTTTCTGCCCAAGGCTCATCCCAGGTTGTGGCTTTGGCAAAAGCCGATGTTAGCAGAAGTATTACGAGTAAAAATGTCCTGATTTGCATACAGTTTCGGAGTTTAAGCTTTGCAATATCTGGAAAAATGACAGTAAAACCATATATATAAGCTGCTAAAAATGCTTCGTGCTTTTGTTTTCGTTAAATAAAGAATTGATGCGAATCATCCTTCCACCTTTCGAAAAATTCCTTCCACTCTTTGTTCCTTGTTCTTAACTCTTAACCCAATGCTTCGTACCTTTGCAGCTGCATGAAAACCTATTTGCGCATTTTATCGTACGCTTTGCCTTATAAGGGTAAAATTGCGCTTTATGTAATTTCTACCTTGCTGGCGGTGATTTTTGCGGGATTAACATTTTATATGTTTCCGCCTATGCTGGAGCTGCTTTTTAACCCGAATAAAAGCACAATTTCTACACAATTGCCGGAGTTTTCATGGAGTTTGCAATACCTGCGCGCCTGGGTGGAGCATAAGGCAACCTACATCAGCCAAACTTACGGCAAAGCACAAGCCCTGCTGATGGTAACTTTAATTGTTGTAAGCCTTAATCTGTTAGGTAATATTTTCAAATTCATCAGCAATTACAACCTGGGTACCATTCGTACAAAAGTAGTGGAAGATCTGCGCGAATCTGTTTTTGCAAAGCTGCTCGGCCACCAGGTTAGCTATGTGGAAAATGAGCGTCGTGGCGATTTAATGGGTCGTGTAACTTCCGATGTTACAGAAGTTGAGCATTCAGTTGTAATAACTTTCGAATCTATTATCCGCGATCCATTCAATATTGTTTATGTGCTTACGTTGATGGTGATGGAAAGCTGGCGGCTTACACTTTTTATCTTTATTGTTCTTCCCTTATCCGGCTTTATCATATCAAAAATCACGAAGTCACTTAAGAAAGATGCAACGCAAACGCAACACACTTTCGGGCAGATAATGAGTGTGGTAGATGAAGCAGTTGGCGGCGTTAGAGTTATAAAAGCATTCAGGTCAGAAAAATATATAAAAAGCATTTTCGACAGGTTTAACCAGACTTACAGCGCACTTACAAGGCTGCAATGGCATAAGAAAGCGCTGGTTCCTATTTTCTCAGAATCGGCCATGGTTGCAGTTTTAGGTATGACCATGTGGTACGGCGGAAATCTTATTTATGCGGGTGAAATGGAAGCGTCAATTTTCATTGCGTATATTGGTTATTTTTTCCTGCTCAGCCGCCCGGCAAAAGGTATTTCACAAGCGTTTGGTAATATTTTTAAAGGCATTGCCAGTGGCGAAAGGATTTTCGGGTTGATGGATGCGCCGATGACCATTGTAGATGCGCCCGATGCTAAGCCTGTAAAGCATTTTTCGGCAAGTATATATATGCGGAATGTTTGGTTCGCATATGGAATAGAGCCAGTTCTGAAGAATATAAATTTACAGATTGAAAAAGGTAAAACATATGCTTTGGTTGGCCCTTCCGGCAGCGGAAAATCTACCTTAGCAGAATTGCTTTTACGTTTTTACGATCCTACGCAAGGTGAAATTTTACTGGATGGACAAGATCTGCGTTCGCTGAAAATGGATGATCTGCGAAGCTTAATGGCCGTTGTAACGCAGGAACCGATTTTATTCAATGATACCATTTACAACAACATAGCTTTCGGCTTGAATGATATTACAGAAGCAGATGTAATTGAAGCAGCAAAAGCCGCCAACGCGCATAATTTTATTACTGAAACCGAAAATGGTTACCAGACATCGGTAGGCGACAGGGGAGGGTTGCTTTCTGGCGGTCAGCGGCAGCGAATAAGTATTGCCCGCGCCTTACTTAAAAATCCTGCCATTCTTATTCTTGATGAAGCTACTTCTGCGTTGGACACTTCTTCCGAAAAAATTGTGCAGGAAGCTTTGTATAAGCTGATGGAAAACCGCACCAGCATTGTAATTGCGCACAGGCTCAGTACCATACAAAATGCCGATGAAATAATTGTGCTCGAAAGAGGCGTGGTTATAGAACAAGGTTCGCATGAAGCGCTTATAGCGAAAAATGGCTTGTACCGCTCGCTTTATTATTCTCAGCAGTTTGAGGGTTGATGTTGTTGCGTTTTAATAAGTTCGTTTTGTGCTTCGAAAGCTCTTCTTTGTCACTTTGTCTTGAAACAAAGTAACCAAAATTCAAGGCTGTAAAGGACTTGGCTAAAAATCAGCCAAAAGCATTTTTTCACCCGTAAAAGAAGCCGCCAGTTTGTTTCATACTAATTGTTCTTTTGCGTTGGCTCGCCTTTTACTATGTAAGTTCTTTTTGCTTTAGTTCTTATATAGCATTTTCAACTCACCAATATAACTAATGCTTTTGGCTGATTTTATTAACGCCAATCCTTTAATGCCGGTCCCAAATAAAATAAGTAAAGATTTAAGGAGATAAAAATTGTAACTCATAATATCAGCTTCTTTTAGAATATACTTTACTAACCGTTGAAAACTAGAAAATTGATTGGCATCAGAGAAAATGAGACTTGAGTGAAATGAACTGAAGCGGCCGTAGGCAAACAAAACCATGCCCGAGCAATAGATAAATTAACTTAATAAGCGCAAGTAGTGAAGCGAGATTTGGTTTTGTTTAGCTTCAGTTCATTTCAGGAAAGCGCATTTTATCGAAAGCCTTGAATTTTGGTTACTTTGTTTCAAGACAAAGTGACAAAAAAGAGCTTTCGAAGCACAAAACGAACTTATCAACGCGCAAAACATATTTCGCAACAAACAGATCAATTTAATAACCTCGCCCAATTCAAAATCCCATCTTCGCGAATGTAGCTGCGGATAGATTCATAAGAAATAAAAATAGGGAAGGCGCCAATATCGTATCGCGCAACATCGGCTTCGTTATAAAAGAAGATAATGCCTTGTGGCGTGAGGTAATAATTATCGTTCAGCGCAATTTTTTTAGTGGTGAAACCGGATTTTTTCAGGTTCTTTTTCTTGATGTCGAAACGGATACGAAGCACTTTATCTGCCTGTTTGGTCAGCGCTTTTTTATAATCGCCTTTAAACATATCATCTAAAGTAATAAGCTTGCCTGTTTGCGTATTGAAGCAGCTGTAGAGGATAAACTTACCCGGTTGCGAGCCGCCGACATACATATAATTATACAGCTCGGTACAGATGATATTGCTCTCGTTAAAAACAACACCGGCTGAGCTGTTGATACCATAATTCATAAAAGTGCCTTGCGTTTCTTCCAGCTTTTCGGCTTCAGCTTTGCTGGAATCTATAAAAAACCTGCCATATCGCTCAAAATCTGGTTTAGCGGGTTTAGCACCGGCAAACCTGGGTAAAATGCCGTATTGCCATTTTATAATTGTGTCGTTTATAGCACGTTGCGCCGAAGCATTTTCCGGCAGATCTATATATAGCTGCCTGTTTTTATATTCTGCCAGCAACCGGTTATTCTTGTTATAATGCCTGTTACGGATAGTTTTAATATTGATACGGCTGCTTCCGGTGGGATATGTTTCTTCCACCGCGAAAGTAGTTTGAACCGTACTATCGTAATTGGACCACATACCTGCAAGCGAAGTATAATTTTCCATAAAAGTACCCGTGTAGCTTTCCTTTAAACTGCCTGTATCATCATCGTTAAAAAGTATAAAGCTGCCATCTTTTTCCACCTTTCCCGATAGTTTTATTGGCAAACCGAGTATCTGGTAATAGTAAACAACATTCAGCTCGGAATCTTCTTTTGTAACATGCATTTGTATGGCCTGTCCGCCAATGTTGCCTTCCATGCGTTTGTAGAAATTATCCTGTGCAAAAGCAGATATATGCATTAATACAAACAGGAAAAACAGTAATACCGGGAGTTTTATTTTCATGGAGTTGGTGAAATATCTTCAAAAATAATGTTAAAAGCATGGAAAAATGATGCCGCAAATTAATTTCACCCAGCATTACAAATAGTAAAATTTTTTACTACCTGTAAACGTTAGCTACATATATATAATGTCTAAAAAATGGTTCGGGTTTGGTTTTGTAATCATCAAAAGCTCGTAACATACAATTGTTTAAATATGCTTAAAAAGATAATGTTTATGTTTACTGCGGGAAGCTTTTTTATGTGTTCCGCACCAAAAGAAGAAAAGTTTAAAGAAGGCGATATTTTATTTCAGTCCACGCATAGCAGGCAATCTGTCGCGGTTGAGCTGGCTACACATTCGCGGTTTTCTCACGTTGGCATGCTTATAGAAAAAGATGGTAAACTGATGGTTGCGGAAGCAGTGCAGCCAGTGAAATTTACCAGCATAGAAAACTGGATAGCACAGGGAAAAGAAGGTAAATACACACAATGCCGCCTGAAAAATGCCGATAAAGTTTTAACTGCCGAAGTAAAGCAGAAAATGCGCAAAATGGCAAATGCAAACGCCGGTAAAAACTACGATCTCTACTTTGAGTGGACAGACGATAAAATGTACTGCTCAGAACTTGTGTGGAAAATTTATAAACAAGCCGCAGGAGTTGAAGTTGGCAAAATAAGAAAGTTTAAGGAGTACGATTTCTCACACCCGAAAGTTAAAGAGCAGCTAAAGGAACGCTACGGTAACAACATTCCATCGGAAGAAAATGTAGTAGCGCCAGAAGATATTTTCCTGTCAGATAAGTTGGTGAAGGTGAATTAAATAAAGAATTAAGATATAAAAAAGCCTTTGCAAGTTAATGTGCAAAGGCTTTAACATATATGTATATCTCTGAAAATGCTTTACGCTGCGGCAGATTCGTTGTTTTTCGCCTCGCGCTCTTCTATGGTTTTTTTAAGCTTGCTAATGGCTTGTTTTGCCCTGTCTTCGGTAAGTGAGTTTATGCTCAGCAGCATTTTGTTTTTCTCTTCAGCCGAAATTACCGGGTTGTTCAAAAGCTTAATGATCTGCTCTTTCTGCTTGGCTGTGGCATGCACAACTTCCGGAATAAACGGTGATTCTTCTTCCGCTGCCGGAGCGCTGGCCTTTAAATTAGAAACCGGCTGTTGCTGCTGCGAGCGAACATAAGTTTCCATTTTATTTTCCATCACACCTTCGTAGTGGCTTTCCATTTCCTCAGCTGGCGTTGGCTCATAACCCGCAGCGCGAATAATCCAGGCTAAAATATTCCTGTACGCTTTACCAATGGCACGCGTTTGCGCCATAGAAGCGATTGCATATTCCTGGTAAAATTTCTTACCTGCTTCTTTGTTGCTGCACATCGCGAAACCGGCGCCAATTACCTGGTCGGTACGCAGATTCAGCAGCTTTACTTTGGCCTGGTATTTTATTTCAGTTTCGGTACTTACATTCACCACATCATCTACAACTGGCAATATTCCTAAACGTGAACCGGCATACTGCCAGCCTTCCACGTTTACATATTCTTTACCTTGTATATTCTGGAAAAGCTTGTTTTCTTTAATGAATCGAGCAAGGTCAATAGCCAGGTGCATCGTTTCATCAGATTTGGTAATGTCGTAACTTTCAATTGTTCTGCGAACCATTTTTACAGGCTCGGCTTGTTGTTTTGCTGTCATCTTTTTCTACTTTGTATTAAACGTAACTATTTATATAGTACATTAACTTTTTTCCGGTATAATTAGTTGCTTAAAAATAAATTATAAATCGCTAATATACAATGT
>DAIUCM010000008.1:0-52604 GCA_036846145.1 Bacteroidota bacterium | reverse complement strand
ATGAATTATTTTTACTCTTTAAAAATAACGCTGTTATTATTAGAACTTAGCCATTGATAATTATTTAGAAGAAGAAATTTAGCACAATTTAAAGCGTAATTTCCATATCTCAATTCACAAAAAAATGCTTTAAGAAACAAAAAACCTCCGACAGTATTTTGCCGGAGGTTTTATTATTTTACACTTGAAGAATTATGTTACAGCTTTCTGATCAACCTGATACTATCTGCGCCATCAACACTTTGGATTTGGGCATCAGAAAAATTAATATCTCTTCCGAATAAATAATCCTTTACAACAGAGGTTCCAGATTCTCTTACCCAGCGATAAATATTAATTTTATTGTTATTTAAAATGTAAGTATAATCGTTTGTCCAGTTTTCCATATCGCATTCCTCACCGTTGCTGCTGCCCGGCAGGTCTTTGGTTTCGCTATAGCGTGATGCTGCTTTAGCAAGCGTATCGCGGCCTAAAAGCACATTTAAGTGGTAGATGCACTGAATTCCGTCTTCCTGGTAGGTATAATATGTATATCCTTCGTAAACTTTTACCTGGTGCTGAGAAGTTTCTTTAAATACGGTAGCTTTTACATCTGTATGGCTGGTTATAACAATTGCTACTGTTGGGTTGCTGCCATCTGCCGCTACAGAAAAAGTAAGTTTAATGGTGTTTGAAGCATCAGTAAATTCGGCATTGTTTATTGCGCTACCAAGGTTTGCGGAGGAGATATCATCGGTAGTTAATTTGTATGTTTTTCCATCTACCGTAATTATACCGCTTATATCGTTAGGTTGTATAATAAGCTTGAAAGTTCCGCTCGAGCCTACAAAAGTACCTTTATAAATTCCTGACGATTTGTTGTCATCTTCCGCTTTTGCTGAAGGTTTATTTTCTACGGCTAAAGTTATATTCTCCGCTGGCTTTTTATCATCATCTTTTACCGCCGGGTCTTCGGGCTTTTTACATGCTGAGGTTACTATTACGAGGCTTGCCAATGCCGCAAAAATGAAATTTGATTTCATAAGGATAAAATGATTTTATAATTTCAGCAAAAATAAGCTAAATTACTAAATTCAGGTGGTTCCAGCTTCCAGATGCATAATTTGCCCATATATCAACTGCACTAAAAATGCTTTTCAAACCAAAAAACCTCCTGCAGAAAATTATCCGCAGAAGGTTTCTAAAACATTCCCATTTATTAATTAAATATCTTCTTCCTTCAAACTCTGCATATCAATAACATGGCGGAAACGAACTTCCTCTTTGCTCATCTTCTCGAATGCATCGTTTATATCCTGTATTTTTATCATTTCCACCATTGGCTGAATATTGTGTTCCGCGCAGAAATCCAGTACTTCCTGTGTTTCCGCCAGGCTGCCATTTAAAGATCCGCTGACGCTGAGCCTGTGTTTGATGATTTCAGAATTATCGAGCGGTTTCTGGTATTCGCCAAGTAAGCCAACGGTTGTAATGGTGCCATCGCGCTTCAGCAATTTCGCGTACGGATTTATATCAAACGCATCAGGAATTGTACAGAGCAAAAAGTCAAAACTGAGTTTTTTCTTCTCCATGGCTTCCTGCTCTTCGGAAATCAAAACATTGTGCGCGCCAAGTTCCATCGCCAGGTTGCGCTTATCTTCGGAAGTTGTAATTACAGTTACATCTGCGCCCATGGCTTTGGCAAGCATTACACCCATTTGTCCCAATCCGCCAAGGCCAATTATACCAGCTTTGTCGCCTTTTTTAATTTTCCAGTGCTTTAAAAGTGAATAAGTTGTAACACCGGCGCAAGGTCATAGGTTTTAGTGTTTTGCCGCCGATAAGTGCGCCGTTTGCGCCGCTTTGGTTTTTAATTCCTGCATGTTGGTTAATAATTTGGTTTTCGATTGTGATGAAGATGCTTAAACTAACCGACAATTTATTAAACTGTTGTTTGCGATGCAGAAAGTGCTATTACTATTGAAGCATTTTTTATGATGTTGCTATATGGAATTTGCAATTTGAATTAAAATAAAAAAGGGAAAGCGTTTTGCTGTCCCTTTTTTATTAACCTCTTTTCAGGTATTCTTCCACTTTCTCTGCGCTGGTTCCAACTTTTTCTACGGCCGATTTTAGTTTTTCGTTGCTTACGCTGAATTTTTCGCTCCAGTAGCGCAATTCGTAGTCTTCGTTTACATTTATTCTTTTAGAATCCGGTGAATTTCTCTGGTTGGTATTATCTGGCATGGCTGGTTATTTTAAGGTTTAAATGAATAACCAATTTCAATGCATATTGATCGAAGAAATTATCCACGTAGCATTTTATCACCAGGTAAGATATGGAAAGGTATGTTTTGTTCAGAAAATCTAAAAACAGCTTTCCGGTAAATATTACAGAAGAAAGTTACCGTTACGCCGGAGAAAGTTCTGTAGATTTTACCCGCTCTTTCCCGAAACTTAAACGCAGGAATAAAAGTATATACAGCAAATCAAAAAACACCGGCGCTACAGATTCCTGGCCCTGGTACAAAGCGTTGCCGAAAGGATTATCTGAAGTACGGATATCGAGAATAAAATATACCAGATGCACAACAACGAGTACGCGTGCTACCCATAGCTTTTTCAAAGCATCTTCCGTTACAAAACCAATAATAATTATTAAAAGCCCGATGGTCATCATATGGCCGAAAACCCAGCTCATGGCATCGTTATAATGCGCGGAAGCTAGCAGGTTTTCTGGCACGTTGTAGTTATCCATCACTTTCATTACGCCCTGCAGATGAATACGCGCGGCCAGGAAAATATCGAGCCCGCCAACGATAAAACAAGTGGTTCTGAAACCTGGTAGAAATTTGTTTATTGCGCTCATAAATTTTGGATTTTAGTTTTGCGCGATAAAGTTAAGCGTTTATTGGTTAATGGATTATAATCTGTAGCCTGATTTTTTTAGCTGTTAAACAGTTTTTTCCAAGAGCTATAAATTATAGTTCGAAGCATTTTTTGAATGGATGATATATGTAAATTATAAGCCGCAATTGCCAGTACAAAACGGCCTCTCCGAATTCTTGGAATAATCTCTTACAAAGCCCATATTTTTATTTCCATTTAGGGCGTTTACAAATCCCCCAAAACTACCCGAATAACCATCGTTGCAATCAACCTCACAGGATATTTCCTGCAGCTTGTTTTGTACATCGAAATTCAGCTTTTTGTAACTGATTTTTATTCCATTGGCCTTTAGCTGATCTTTGATATAAACCAGGCTGTCGAGCGTTAAAGTATTTGAGAACCGTGCCTCAATTTTTCTAACCGTTTTGTTATCATTCAGCTGAATGGTGAGGCTGTGTTTCTTGTTTTCAGTCTTTGCATTCATCTCTGAGATGATGGCGAATAACGATAAGCCAGACAATAGAAATACAGCAGATAAAATTGCGATCTTTTTCATAAAATTGGTTTTTAGGTTGAATAAATCTTTCATTTTCCACAGAGCATGAAGACGCTCCAATTCAGAGTTTGGATTTTCGATTTTTACATCAAAATTAGTTTCTGATGCTTCGAAAAAATCAAATTCCAATGCTTCAGAAATCAGCTTAATTGTAAAAACTCTCGGCTGCACTACGCCAGATTCTATGCGCTGAATGGTGCGTACCGTTACGCCGCACTTTTCAGCAACTTCCTCCTGCGTTAAACCTTTTGCTTTTCTTACTTCAATTAATTTTTTCCCGAACCCTGGTTTTTCCATCTCCTGTAGAATTTATGGCAAGATTATATTCAACCTAAAAATTATCCAAACATTTAGCCTGTATTTCGCACGACATTTACCCGACATTCCCTGTAGAAACGCCATGAAGAACTAAGAATTCAGCGATTTCAGGCAATGTGTTTTATGGTTTGATTTTTTTAAATCTGATAGTTTTCCGGATAGTAAAATTACTAAAAAATTTACTTTCTACATCTGCCCCAGGTAAGCGAAAACGCTGAATCTTTTATCAACCGTAATTAAATTGTCTATCAGTGAAAGGCAATCATCCAGATCGCGGTAACTGAAAGGCGCGTCTGTTTTTATATTATCATTGGCGATCATTTCCGGAATATAAATCCGCTCCCGCAACGCATCATAATCAAAAGTGGAAGCAAATTCTTTCGCCTCGCCGCGAGACATTACTCTGCCCGTACCGTGGCACAACGAATTGTATGTGTTGGCTACTTCATCTGTAGCTGTAATGAGAACCACATCGCCATTCATGTTGGAAGGAACAACCGTTTGCTCGCCCGGTGTAACTCTTACCGCGCCTTTGCGGATGATGACGCCAGCATCTGTAATTTCGAAATGATTATGATTTTTATCGAGCATAAGATTTAAGCGGCCGAAGTATTTTTCCAATATCTTATATATGGCGAACCGGTTGTCTTTCGCCCAATCGCAAACATCCAGGAATTTACTGTCGAATTTCGCGGGCTTATCTACCAGGTCATCCACCAGTTTCGATTCATTTCTTGAACCCGTGTGAATGAGGAAATAAAGTTTATCATCGGTATAAGATTCCAGCGCATCTAAAAAGTGGTTTCCCGAGCCCAGATCGCCAAGTTTGCCTTTATTTGCCTGTATATCGTAATAAATTTTGTCCCAGTTTTCTTTCTTGAAATCATCTTTCGTGATATTCGCTTCGCACAACAACATTCCGCAGCCACAATCCGAAACAGCAAATTTTCGCCAGTCTTCCTGCTGCGTAAAAACTACGGTTCCTGTTGGCAATGGCGATTTACCGGGACAGGCATCCGGGAAAAATATAACTTTATCTGCTTTCAGATCGTGCGGCAGCCAGCCATATACTTTGTTTAGCGGCTCCGCGGAATAATTTATAACTTCCATCTCTCATCAAATCTATTTATCCGCAGCTTGTGCGTTGAATAACAGCTTATACAAACGTATGAAAAATTAATTCCATATGTTGGTTTGGTAAAAAATGCTTTGGAGCAATTTCGCTTAAAATCCATAGCATTTTTTTAGGAAGTTATATATGGAAAAATCAATCCATGTCTATCACTATCTTAAGGTTTTCTTTTAGCTTATCTCTATGTGTTTTTGGCAGTTCACCAACTTTCCTCAGAAGCCTTTTATTATCAATTGCGCGAATTTGATCTACCATAATATCGCAGTCTTCGTTCATATTTGCCTCACATTTTTTAAGTTGTACGCGCAGGATTTTGGCAGATGCTTTTACGTTCGTGGTAATCGGGCAAATAATGGTGGAAGGATGAATTTTATTGAGCAGATTGGTCTGGATAATTACAACGAAACGGATTTTACCGGTTTCTGTACCCATTTGCGGATTCAGATCTGCGATTCAGACTTCAAATTGCTTCATCTTCGAAATCTGTTTCCTCAAATTCGCGTATCATTTCCATAGAATCTTCCGCAACTAGTTGAAACTCTGTTTGAAGCTATTTGGCCAATAATATGCGTTTCTGGAGTTTGTTGTAAAAATCCAAAGCTTCGTTGATATAACGGTTACGGCTTTTATGTAATTGACTGGTAACACTTTTCGTTTCTGAAAAAATATTGTCTTCCAGCTTTAAAGATAAATTTTTCATGAATCAAAATTAGTATATACTATTTGTATATATAAGTTGCTTTAGTGTTGGTTCTTTGAAGGATTTTTTGAATGAATGATTTAATAATCAAAAAAGACGTTCCACTTTTTGAAAAAGGTTAAGCGTCGGGCGCTGATCTCCTTTTTGCTTTTATAAGAAATATGGCTAGCTTTCAGATTTAATGCTACCTCTGTATCAATGCTTTATATCGATATTTTGTAGGCTAAAAAAGGAATCTCACAAATCACAATGCAGGCAATGTACATATATCAACATCTCAAAAATGCTTTGGGTATCTTTCGTAGCGCGACGTTCCAATTTTTTAAAAAGTGGAACGTCTAAACCGCCAAATAATAATCCACTAAATATGAACCTAAACCACGTTTAAAATGGTTATTTTTGTCTATGGATTTTGAATTAGTAAGCGATTTTAAACCAACCGGAGATCAGCCGGAAGCCATTCGTCAACTCACTGAAGGTCTGCGAGATGGCGAGCGGCACCAGATTTTGTTAGGCGTTACGGGTTCTGGTAAAACTTTTACCATGGCCAATGTTATTGCCAATGTAAACAAGCCAACGCTCATTCTCACGCACAACAAAACGCTGGTTGCGCAATTGTACGGTGAGTTCCGGCAGTTTTTTCCCAATAACGCGGTAGAATATTTCGTTTCTTATTACGATTATTACCAGCCGGAAGCCTATTTGCCGGTGAGCGATACGTATATAGAAAAAGACTTAAACATTAACGAGCAAATAGAAAAACTGCGTTTGCGAGCTACAACTTCTTTGCTCAGCGGCCGCCGCGATGTAATTGTAGTTGCCTCAGTATCTTGCATTTACGGCATGGGCAACCCGAATGCTTTCAGGCAGGCGATTACAGGTTTGAAGAAAGGCCAGGAAATGACCCGTAATAAGCTGTTGTATAAACTGGTAGATAGCTTGTACTCGCGCACAACGGCGGCTTTGCAATCGGGAACATTCCGCGTGAGCGGCGATACAGTAGATATTTACCCACCTTATATGGATGCGGCATTCCGTATTTATTTCTGGGGGGATGAAATTGAAAGCATGGAAGTAATTGACCCAAACACCGGCAAATCAATACAGAAACGCGATCATATTTCCATTTTTCCGGCAAACCTTTTCGTTACTTCTCCCGATGTTACCAAAATTGCCATCCGCGAAATTCAAGATGACATGGTGGCGCAGGTAGAATATTTCAACCAGATGGGCAAGTTCCTGGAAAGCAAAAGATTAGATGAACGTGTAAATTTCGATCTTGAGATGATTCGCGAATTGGGTTATTGCTCAGGTATCGAGAATTATTCAAGGTATTTCGATAGGCGTGAGCCGGGAACAAGGCCATTCTGTTTGCTCGATTATTTCCCCCAGGATAATTTAATATTTTTGGATGAAAGCCACCAGACAGTTCCGCAGGTTCGTGGTATGTATGCCGGCGATAGGGCAAGAAAGCAAAATCTTGTAGAATATGGTTTCCGTTTACCAGCTGCTTTGGATAACCGCCCATTGAAATTTGATGAGTTTGAAGGACTTGTGGACCAAATCATATATGTAAGCGCAACGCCCGGAGAATATGAATTGAAGCAAACGGAAGGTGTTGTAGTTGAGCAGGTTATTCGCCCGACTGGTTTGCTGGACCCTGTTATTGAAATTCGGCCTTGCCAGAACCAGATAGATGATTTGCTGGAAGAAATAGATGAGCGTGTAAAAGTCGGCGAGCGCGTTTTGGTAACTACTTTAACCAAGCGTATGAGCGAAGAATTACAGAAATATCTCACCAAATTCGGCATTAAAAGCCGTTATATTCACAGCGAAGTAGAAACGTTGGAACGTGTTGAAATTCTGCGCGATTTGAGGCTTGGTGTATTTGATGTTCTTATTGGAATCAACCTCTTGCGTGAAGGCCTGGATTTACCGGAAGTAAGTTTAGTTGCGATATTAGATGCAGATAAAGAAGGCTTCCTGCGTAGCGATACAAGTTTAACGCAAACAGCAGGCCGGGCCGCCCGTAACGCCAATGGTAAAGTGATTATGTATGCAGATAAAATCACAGGTTCCATGCAGCGTACAATAGATGAAACCAATCGCCGCCGCGAGAAACAAATTGCTTACAATGAAGCACATGGCATTACTCCGAAAACCATTTTTAAATCCCGTGAGCAGATCATGCAGCAAACTTCCATTGCAGACAGCAAAGAGAATAAAGACAAGACAAGTGTACGTTACGATACAGGTGTTGAATTAGCGATTGCAGCTGACCCTGTTGTGGAATATATGAACGAGAAACAGCTTCAGAAAGCCATAGAAAAAACAAAATCTGAGATGATGAAGGCTGCCAAAAACATGGAGTTTACCGAAGCAGCGAGATTAAGAGATGAAATGTTTGCCATGCAGACAAAAATGAAAGAAAAATTCGGCGTAGAAGTGTAAACAACTACGAAATAACTACCAGGAGTGCCGTTATGTGAAGATTTTTTTAATTTTCTCCATATACCTGTCTGCAAAAAAAACTTTTGCACAATTGATTGATCTTAACGCGTATCAGTAAATATAACAAAAACGGTAATGCTGGAAAACCGGTTCTTTTTGCTGTTAGGAAAATAAATACCAATACCGTAATGAACCTTGTATTTTTTTATGGAACAGATTGTAAGATTTTAGCTTTTTTTTCGTTTTAAAATAACTGTTTAGCCTGCCCATATAGGTTTGTGCTAAAAAATAGTTATGCCCGAAAACACAAATTTTCTGCGCATAATGCATACAATCAATAAAATATTTTTATATTTTTGTAAAGTCAGGTTAAGTGTAAGATTTATCCAAAAAAAATATCATATCGAAAATACAACTACTATTATGAATATTGCCAGGAAATTTTTTTATTTATTGCCGGCGCTGCTTTTGTTTAGTTTTCAGGCGGCAGGGCAAACCTTAGATGCAGATTTCAGCGTTTCGCCCACGCGCGGGCAGCGTTGTATGGATTCCAGCTTTACCTTTGATGCCGGTACCGCCACAACTTACACGGGCTCAGGCACACTAACGTATATATGGAGCTTCGGCGATGCAACTGTGGGTTCAAACAGCGCAAAGCAAACAAAAACTTATAACGCTACCGGGAAATACAAGGTGAAGCTCATTATAAAATCATCTGATAATCTTATTGATTCGGTTGAAAAAGAGGTTACTGTACACCCGCTTCCGAAAGTTGATTTTTCATACTCGAGCAACAATTGCCAGCGCGAAGAAATGTTCTTTTATGATGAGAGCGTAGTTTCATCGGGCTATGTTGACAGGATATTGTGGACCTTTGAGCCTAACAGAACATCAACTGCGGGTACGGCAATACATGTATTTAACCAGGCGCAGAAGTACAACGTAAAGCTTGAAATCTGGACCGACCAGGGCTGCTACGCCACTGTAACAAAAGAGGTTACCATCCGCCCAAGGCCAGTTGCAAACTTTACTTACACTTCCCGCTGCCAGGATACTGCCATTTCATTTGATGCAGGAGCAACTACCGGTACGGTTAGCGGATATAAATGGGTTTTCCCTGATGCCACTACAGCAACTTCCAAAACAGTATCGAAAAAATTTGCTGAACCAGGCCAATATACAGTAAGGCTTGTGGCGTATAATGCAACATCAGGCTGTCACGATAGTATCAGTAAAACGGTTGTAGTATATGATAATCCTAAAGTTGATTTTGAAGTAAGGCACAAATGCCAGGATTCAACATTTTTTATTGTTAATAAAACCAAACCAACTTATGGTACTGTAGCCGAAGTACTTATAAACTGGGATAAGGCAAATCCTACTTCGGGGCTAAAAAGGTACAAAGCGCCATTTACAAGCGATACCATTAAAAATGTTTACTCGCCAAATCCGCTAAAAACATATACCATTGAAATAACGGTAAGAACCACAAACGGCTGCGAAGCTACTAAAACTTACAGGGCGGATGTAAGAGGCAAGCCTAAAGCCGCATTTACAACCGCCGGCGGCTGTTTGGATTCCGTAATTACATTTATAGATAAATCAACCATACCAACAGGTAATGCAGGTAGTGTTGCTTACTGGTTCTGGAATTTTGGCGACTCAACAAACGGCGTGCCCAATACATCAACACTTCAAAACCCTACACACAAATACCAAAGGGCAGGCACGTATAAAGTATCGTTAAGAACCGCAACCGATGCCGGTTGTTTCGATGAAGTAAAAAATCAGCTTGTTGAGGTTTTCCCTGCGCCAAATGCTTATTTTGTTTTTGCTTCTGATTGTAAAAACAAGCCTATTTTATTCCAGGATACATCAACAATATCCAGCGGTACTGTAAATGCATGGTACTGGAATTTTGGCGACCCTACTTCCGGTTCTGCCAATACTTCCACATCCAAAAGCCCATCGCATACATTTAGCAAGCCAGGTGAATATACCGTAACCATGGTAGCCTATAGTGATAAAGGATGTAAGGATACTTTTAGGAGCAACGTTATTATTTTCCAGGATGCTATACCGGATTTCAGCTATACCGGAACATGCGAAAGGACGATGATCAACTTTTCAGATAAATCTACACCGCCGGTTGGTGGCTCAATTATAAATTATGAGTGGGATTTTGGCGATGGAGATGTAGATAAAACCAACTCAAAGAATGTGGCGCATGCCTATAAAAACTCTGGCAGATTTACAGTAAAACTTACCGTGGTTACTGCCGAAGGCTGCCCTGTTACGGTATCTAAAGATGTAATAGTTATACCATCACCAAAGGCATCATTCACCAATACGCCAACATGCATAAATAAAGAAGTTGCGTTTAACAATACAACCACTATAGTTGACCCAAATATAACGGTTACCTACAGCTGGAATTTTGGCGATCCGGCTTCGGGTGTAAACAACACATCAACTTTAAGGAATCCTACTCATACCTTTACGGTTGGAAAGCAATATACAGTTAAAATGGTCGCAACATCAAGCAATGGCTGTAAAGACAGTGTAATAAAAGTGATAGAGGCCGCTACGGTACCGGTTGCTGATTTTACGTTTACCAACCTCTGTAACGATAGTGCAATGCTTTTCACTGACCAGTCAACCATTAGCGGCAGTGTAATTACACAGCGTATCTGGTACTGGAATGATAATTCATCACCGGAAACAGGAAACAACAAGAACCCAAGCCATAAATTTCCAGCAGCAGGCAAGTATAATGTTTCTCTTGTTACTGTTACCGTAGCAGGCTGCCGCGATTCTGTAACCAAAACTGTTGAAACTTATCCAAGCCCTAAAGCTGATTATACTTATATATCTTATTGTGCCGATACCGCAATTCAGTTTATCAATTCGTCGGCAATGGAAAACAGTACCGATACGGTTTATGCTTACAAATGGCTTTTTGGCGATGGTGAAATCAGTTACCAGAAAAATCCAAGCCATTTATATAAATCGGGCGGTGCATACAATGTGGTTCTTTCAGCATACTCACCGCTGGGTTGTAAAAATGATATTACAAAAGTTGTAAACGTTAAAAACAGGCCACAACCTGCGTTTTCAGCGGTGGGCGTGGGCGGTAACCGCTGCGCAACCCGCCAAATCAACTTCAACGATCAGTCAACCAGCGATGTGGTTTCATGGTTCTGGGATTTTGGCGATGGCGAAACAGCAACCACTAAATCACCATCTCATATTTATAAAGATGCAGGCACATATAATGTAAAGTTAACAGTTAAAAACAATAACGGCTGCGATAGTACCATTGCAATAGATGTGGTTGTAAATGAATTGCCGGTTGTTAAGCTTGGCTGGACCGGCGGCTGTGCGGGTGAGCCAATTACTTTCCGCGATTCATCAACCACGCAAAGCGGTAAACGTAGAGGCGCAATACAAATTCCTGCCAAAGGATTTGCCTCGGTAATGCCAGCAAACGGAAGGTTAATTTATACTGGCTTTGGCCCTAATGATGCCGGTGAATACGATGTAATATTTACATCAACAGATATGCCTAACGGTTCAGGAGGTGATGCCGGTTGCGAAAATAAAGACACCTTTAAAGTACGTATTTATCCTAAGCCGGAACCAACCATGACATCGGATATTGTTTGTTTCGGTGAACCTACCACAATAGTTGGTATTAGCGATGCGGAAGATGGTATAATAGCAAGCTGGAAATGGTCATTTAAAGATGGCAGAACCGTAACTACTACAACTAACACCGTTTCGCACGTATTTAAAGTTGATGGTGTAGATACCGTAACGCTTACTGTAACCAATGTAGCCGGCTGTGTAAGCACTATTAAAAGTATAGTGAATATCTTACCAACTCCGGTAGCATCATTTACAATGAAACCAAACCCGGTTAGCAACCTTAACCCTACTGTAACTTTTAAAAACACAACGCAGAATTTTGTATCGCACAGCTGGGACTTTGGTGATGGTTTTGTATCAAATGAATTAAACCCTACACACAAATACCTATCGGTAGGTAAATACCCGGTAACACTTATTGTGCAGAACCAAAGTGGCTGCCGCGATACTTTAATTGATACATTGCATGTTAAACAGGATTATGTAATACATATACCAAATGCCGTAACGCCAAATGGCGATGATATTAACGATACCTGGAAGCCGGATGGCGAAGGTATTGAGAACTACGAGCTTATAATTATGAATCGCTGGGGACAGGTTTTATTCCAGACGAATGATATGAAAGAAGCCTGGAAGTGCGATACCAATGGCAATGGCGTTTTAGTACCGGAAGGCGTTTATATTTATTATATACGTATAGTAGATTTTGAAGTGGAGAAAGTAGATACCCGCAAAGGATTTATACAAGTTATTCGCTAAAATTGTCGCATTGAAGTAATAAAAAAGGCTCCGGAAAAAATCCGGAGCCTTTTTTTTGGAAATATTGGTTAGGTTGGTTGAGTTAGGTTCTTTATATCTTCCGGCTATTAAACCAAAAAGAAAAAGTTTTTATTTTTCTATAACTGTTTTGCAGCTTTCAGTGTATTCAGGTTATTCTCTATGCGGGCAATCATTCTGCGTAAACGCAGATCTATGATACGGTTCCTGCACCACTCCGCTAATGTAAATACTGGTTTCATAATATTGCCATTATACTTCATAAATGAATGAAACAGTTAAAAGTTTAAACAATTCAAAATAAACTATTCGTTTTTTTATCTATCAGTCTTACTCAAAGTCAGTTTCCATATATGCACAGGCTGAAAAATGCTTTTTGAAGTAGATGAAACACAGTTTACCCACCATTTATCTCACGTTTCCTTAAATCCTTTTTACATAAATAGCGTTACATATAGTTATAACCATTTATTTTGCACCTGCATATATGCTAACCCTGGAAAATACTTCAACCGCCGAGATCAACGCTTTGAAAGATGAACTTGTAGAAACTGTAAAGTTTCTCAATGCAAAAGGCTGGGCGCCTGCTACAAGTTCTAATTATTCTTTCCGCGTGCCAAACGAAAAAAATTTCTGGATATCGCTCTCCGGTATCGACAAAATCACTTTCACGAAAGACCACCTGATGCTCATAAATGAAGTGGCAAAACCGCTTATTGATGAAACGCAGAGGTCCAGTGCAGAAACACTTTTACATTTACTGATTTATGAAAACAGCGCTGTGAATTGTGTTTTGCATACGCATACCGTAAATAATACAGTTTTATCTGTCGCGCACGAAGCAGAAGGCGGAATTTACCTGAGCGGCTACGAGGTTTTAAAAGGAATAAAAGGCCAGGATACACACGATACAACAGTTTTTGTTCCGATATTTTCCAACTCTCAGGATATGAAATCGCTTTCACAAGAAATAAAAGTATACTGGCAGAAACATCCGGAAATGCCTGGCTTTTTGCTGGCAGGCCACGGATTATATTGCTGGGGAGAAACCATCGCGGAAGCAAAAAGACATATAGAAGTTTTTGAATTTTTATTCGACTGCACCATAAAGCTAAAATTATATGGCCATACTCAATATTCCAGATAAAGGAATTCAGCTCACCAATCCACAGGAAATAAAAGAATATTTAAACGCACGCGGCATTTGGTTCGACCAATGGGAAGCCAGCGAAACCTTTGCGCCGGATGCCGACCAGGAAACCATCCTGAAAGCATACGAGCATGTTTTGAAACCTTACATGGAGGCGAATGCGTACGAAACTGCCGATGTTATCAACGTAAACGAAAATACGCCTAACTTAATGTCCATCAGGCATAAATTCCTGAAAGAACATCGCCATACAGAAGATGAAGTACGTTTTTTTGTTGACGGCCAAGGTTATTTCTGGTTCAATTTGGAGAATGAGCACGAGCCTGTTTTTAACGTGCTTTGCCAGGCTGGTGACCTAATTTCCGTACCTGCAAATACCGCGCATTGGTTCGATTTGGGAACGCCTGCTTATGTAAAAGCCATCCGTGTTTTTATTGATCAAAGTGGCTGGATTCCGCATTACACCGAAAGTGGCATTGATGTGAACTATAACCCGAAATATCCGGAAGAAACAGCGCAGTAATGATTCGTTTTATTCTTACCGATATTGAAGGCACAACCACCTCTATCCACTTCGTACACAAGGTTTTATTTCCGTACGCCAGAAAAAACCTGCGCGATTTTATTGAGCTGCGTGCAAATGAGCCGGAAGTGGAAGCGGCTTTGGATGAGGCAACCCAAACCATTTTTGACGAAACGGATATATGGGCCGACCAGGATAAATGCATCGCCATTTTAGAGCGCTGGATAGATGAAGACCGCAAACACCCGGCTTTAAAGAAAATACAAGGTTTTATATGGCGCGATGGATACGAAACTGGCGCGTTCACCGGCCATATTTATGAAGATGTACCGGATATGCTACGGGAATGGAAAGAAAATGGTATTGACCTGGGCGTATATTCTTCCGGCTCAACAGAAGCGCAGCAATTGCTTTTCCGCCATTCAGATTTTGGCGACCTTTCACAAAATTTTACCGCTTATTTTGATACGCAAGCAGGCCATAAACGCGAGTCAGACTCTTACAAATTCATCACTTCTCAATTACCTTTTTTAGCGGATGAAATACTGTTTCTCTCTGATATTGAAGAAGAACTTGATGCCGCCAAAACCGCCGGTATGCAAACCATTCAGCTTGTACGTGAAGATACAGTAGCATCAAAAAGGCATGAAACCGCGCCAAATTTCCCTGCAGTAAATGAGCGCATTGCTGAGTTGAATAAAGCGTGAGCTTTCCAATTAAAAATTAAAAATTAAAAATTAAAAATGGTTTGAGTTCAACAAACATTCTTAAGTTATACTTTTTGTTAATTCATGCTTTAGTTATGGTTTAAAGCATTTTTTCACAAAACCATATATGAAGAACCAGCATTTTTAATTCTTCATTTTTAATTTTTAATTGAATAAACGTGGCGCAAAACAAACTTACCGGTAAAGATCTCAAGGCAATTGGCTATAAAGAAGGCCGTGCGCTCGGCGCTGCTGTAAATCTTGCAGAAAAACATTTCAAAGGCAAGAACAAGAATTTTAAGCTGGATATGCTGAAGCGAGTTTTAGAGAATCCTCATTTCTATAGGGACAATCCTATTTATGCCAAATTAGTACGTGAATTAACGGCTGTTCCGGAGAAGATTTTTGAGCATGGTTTGGCAGAAGTTACACCCGAATACAAGATTTACGGCGAGCAGTTCATAGAAAAAGGTGCTTTGGACCAGATGGATATGGCCATGCGTTTGCCGATTACTGTTGCCGGTGCATTAATGCCCGATGCGCATCATGGTTACGGCTTGCCCATTGGCGGTGTACTGGCTACCAAAAATGCTGTTGTTCCTTACGGTGTGGGCGTTGATATTGGCTGCAGAATGTGCCTGAGCATTTTCGATTTGCCAGTAAAAAAGCTGGAAAAAGATCGCCGCGAATTGAAATTAATACTCAGCGAAAACACCAAATTCGGCAGCGGCGGTGAGTTTAAGAATAATCGCGATCATGAAATACTTAGCCGAAGTGAATTTAAGGAAATTGCACTTGTTAAAGGCTTGAAGGATAAGGCTTACAGGCAATTGGGCACAAGCGGCTCAGGAAATCATTTCGTGGAATGGGGAATTGTACAGATTACCGATGCGATGAATGAATTGGGTTTGCCGGTTGGTGAATATTTAGGGGTTCTATCGCATAGCGGAAGCCGTGGTTTAGGCGCAACCATCGCCAATAATTATACCCGGATTGCGAAAGAAAAAACACGCCTACCCGGCGGCGCTCAACATCTTGCCTGGCTCGATCTCAATTCGCAGGAAGGACAGGAATACTGGCTGGCTATGAACCTTGCGGGCGATTATGCTTCGGCTTGTCATCACATCATCCACGAAAAAATGGCGCGCAGCATTGGCGAAAAACCTTTGGCCATGGTAGAAAATCATCACAACTTTGCCTGGAAAGAAAAACTGGCCAACGGTGAAGAAGTTATTGTACATCGTAAAGGCGCAACGCCTGCCGGGAAAGGCGTTTTGGGCATAATACCCGGAAGTATGACATCGCCAGGATTTATTGTGCGTGGAACCGGAAATGCAGCATCTGTAAACTCTGCAAGCCATGGCGCAGGAAGAGTAATGAGCCGCAGCAAAGCCAAAGAACTCCTCAACCAGAAAGAAGTAAATAATTTCTTAGAAAAACACGGTGTAAGCTTGATTGGCGGCGGATTGGATGAAGCGCCGATGGCTTATAAAGATATTCACCAGGTAATGAAAGCACAGAAAGAACTGGTGGAAGTGTTAGGCATGTTTTGCCCGAAGATTGTGCGGATGGATGGGGCATGATATGAGTTAGGAACAAAGAACAAGGAACAAAGAGTTGGCTGACGCACGCCCAAACCATTTTTCAACAAACTGATATATGGAAATGGCACAAGAGCCGCTTTGCTAATGCTTGCGCAATTCACTGCGGAGAATGAATTATGGAAAATTTGATTTTTTGCTACGAATTCAAAATTTGTATTATTTAAAATATTGCTTTAATATCTGCATTTACAAATACTCCGAAAAAATAATTTTGTATTATTTGAAGACACTCTGATTTTTTGAATTTTAAAGGTGATTTCTAATTAATTTCACACGCTGAATACGTAAGATTTTCTAAAAATTGAGTCTTATTTATTGATATAAAACATTTTAATTTGTAAATAAAAAAGCGTGCGTTCACCTTACTTTCCATTTTTACATTGTAGAATCATCGTCCTGGTCCTTTCATGGCTGGTTTTGATAGCAATAAATTTCCGCGTAAATGCACAAAATATAAATTCCTGGAAAGTAAAACAGGGAATGGGTTTTATAAAAAATGAAGGCCAGATATCTGATCAGCAAGGTTATCTGCGGCCCGATGTAAAATATATCTATTCTGCGCCAGGACTAAAAGTTATTTTTAAAAGCAACAGTTTCAGTTACGAGGTTTATACTATTGAGAAAGCGCCAAAACCGGTTTCAGAAGCTGCAGGAAAACAAGTTATCCCATATACCTTACCAGCTAAATTTCAGAAGCAGGAAGAAAAAACCATTAAAGCGCATCGTATAGATATAATGCTTAACGGCGCAGCTTCAAATCCGGAAATACAAACTGGTGATAAAAGCGATTTTTATCAAAACTATTATCTGGCACATTTACCCGAGCAAGGCTTGCAAAAGGTTTATAGTTACGGTAAACTTACCTACAAAAATGTATGGCCGAAAATTGACATTGTTTTCTATGCAAAAAAAGAAGGCGAATTGAAATATGATATAGTTCTACAGCCGGGCGCAAAAATTTCTGATATACAATTTACATACAAAGGGCTGCAAGGTATTGAATTGAAAAACGAGGAATTACGGTTACAAACCAGCCTTGGAAAAATAAGCGAAGCCATTCCCCTGTCATACATAAAAGAAGATAAAATTAAAGTAGCCATAAGCTATTCGCTAAAAGGAAATACAGTAAAGCTTAATGGATGTTATAACAGGCGGAAAACGCTTGTAATTGACCCTGTATTGAAATGGGCAACGTATTTTGGCACAAGCTTTAACGAAGATATAAAAGGCGTAAGCTGCGATACATTGGGGAACATTTTTGTTACCGGGCATACTGAGAGCCATACAGGCATTGCAACTAACGGCGCTTATCAAACTTCTTCAGGCGGAACAACAGATATATTCATAGCTAAATTCGACAGCCTTGGTAAAAGAATATGGAGCACATATTGCGGAGGAACAGGCAGTGATCAAGGGTTTGATATTGTTTGCGATTCAGCCAGTAATATTTATGTAACCGGGCAAACCAACAGCACTAATGGCATTGCCACAGCTCCTGCGCATCAGCCGAATATTGGAGGGTTAAATAATGATGCTTTCCTGATAAGTTTTAATTCAGATGGCAAACGGAATTGGGGAACATATTATGGTGGAAGCCAATATGAGGAAGGATTTGGCGTAACCTGCGACAGGTTTGGAAATATTTTTATAACCGGGGCAACAAATAGTTCCACCGCAATAGCAACACCGGGCGCACACCAGCAAACAAGGGGCAATACCAATATTTATAGTTCAGCAGCTTTTTTGGCTAAATTTGATAATGCAGGAAAACGCTTGTGGGGGACTTATTATAATGGTAATCAATCTGAAAACAGTTTTGATGTTGGCTGCGACCTGGATGGAAACGTATATATATGCGGCCTTACCTTTAGTACAAACGGTATAACCACAGCCGGAGTTCACCAGGAAAAGATTCATGATAATGTATCTGAAGACGCAATGCTTGTAAAATTTGACAGTAACGGCAAGAGATTGTGGGGTACTTATTTTGGCGGAAACAACCAGGAATGGGCGTTGGCCATTGCTTGCGATGCTTACGGCGCTGTATATATAACAGGTTTTACACAAAGCACCAATAATATTGCTACTGGTTCCGCACACCAAGTAAAGTACGGTAATAGTTACGATGCATTTCTGGCTAAATTTACTGATTACGGAAAGCTAAGCTGGGCAACTTATTATGGTGGAAGTGGGTCGGATAATGGTTATGGAATTAGCTGCGATAATTTTGGTTCTGTGTATTTAACAGGCATCACCAGCAGTACCACTAATATTGCCACCGGAGATGGATATCAAACCGCAAATGGTGGGAATGCTGATATTTTTATTGCGAAATTTAACAGCAAAGGAACCAGGAAATGGGCAAGTTATTATGGTGGTTCAGGTTACGAAAGTAGTAAATATTTAGGCAACGATATTAGTACAGACCGCAACGGAAATATTTATGTAATAAGCTATACAACAAGCCACGATAAAATCGCAACTTTAAATTCGCACCAGCCAACTTATGCCGGCGGCCAGGAAACTTTTATAGCGAGATTTTATGACCCTGAAAAATGCCCGGTTTCTTTATTTTCATCAACCCAAACTAATGGCTGCCCAAATACAGAAATAGTTTTCCAGAACAAAAGTATGAATGCTGTAAAGCAAACCTGGTATTTTGGCGATGGCGATACAGCAAGCATTTTTCAGCCAATGCACATATACAAATCTGCAGGAAAATACCCTGTAAGCCTTGTAAGCTACAGTGCATCTGGCTGTAAAGATTCAATAACATTACCGGATTATATTCACATTTTACCTTTTCCCGAAGCTATATTTTCCAGCGACATCGGCCAATATAATTGTGATCGAATTACTTTTACCTATAATAATATTTCTACTTCTGCAGATAGTTTCCACTGGAGTTTTGGCGATAGTACTCCAATACAAACCACTAATGCAACAGGCTCACTAAAACACACATATTACAAAAGCGGTGAATATAAAACCACCCTTATAGCTTACAACGGTTATTGTACAGATACTGCGGTAATTATACAGCAGGTAACCATACGCAAATCTCCGGAAGCAGATTTTACCATAGAAAACGCGAAACTCTGCATTGGAAACGCCACAACAAAATTCCACAACCAAAGCATTTTTGGCGATAGTTATATATGGGATTTTGGCGATGGAACGGTTGATACAAACAAGAACCCGGCACATACTTTTACCAGCCCGGGGAAATACAATATCACGCTTGTAGTAAAGAGCAAAGAAGGTTGTACGCATACCAAAATATGGAATGATGCTATAAGCGTAAGCGCCGGGTTAAACGCAGAGTTTACAGCCGATAGAACCCTTGGTTGTGCTCCGCTAACTGTTAATTTCCATTATACAAAACCTGATACGGGCTTATTGCACCATTGGGATTTTGATAACGGTAAAACCAGTACGCAAGCTAATCCAACAATGATATTCGAATACGGACAAAAAGACAGCTTTTACGTAAAGCTCCTGGTTAATAATAAAATATGCACAGACAGCTCTGGCCAATGGATAAAAATAATGAACCTTCGGGAAGATAAAGATACAGCCAACATAATACTTGCAACGGTGGAAGATAATAAGCACGTAAGATTATACTGGAACAGGTTGAACGTAGCCAACAGATACTTATTGCATCGATCGGAGAACGGAACAGATTTCAACTTTAAAAAATATTTAACCGACACAACTTTTTCAGATGAACTGGCGGATGTACATAACCAGAGCTATTACTATAAAATAACCGGTATTGATGCATGCGGAGGGACAACTGCCCAAAGTAAAACCGTAAGAACCATTTTACTAAAAGCAACCGTAACCGGCCAGGATGAAAGTGCAGCGTTAAGCTGGAACCATTATGAAGGATTCGGCAACCATGCAGCGCATAACATCTTAAGAGATAACAACTTTATATACACCACTTCTGCTGAAAATGCTTTTACTGATGTGATTTTTTTTGATGAAAACCTGCTGCAAAGATGCTATAAAGCGGAAGCCATAAATACAACAGGTAAATTACAATCGCTGAGTAATGAGGTTTGTCTTCCGTACAAAACGCGCATTTACATACCCAACGCATTTTCACCTAATTATGATGCTATCAACGAAGCATTCCAGCCCAAAACAACCGGCATAAAAAGCTATGATATAAAAATATACAACCGCTGGGGAGAACTCGTATTTTCAGGCAACCAAAAACAAGCCGGCTGGGATGGTAAATTCAGAAATACACCGGTTGCAGATGGTGTTTATTTCTATATCTTCAGTGGAAAAGATATGAATGGGAAGGGCTTCTATAAAAATGGAACAATAACCTTACTGCGCTAAAAAAAAGCATTTTTCAACAAACTGATATATGGAAATGGCACAAGAGCCGCTTTGCTAAATCTTGCGCCAGCGAAAATTCATAACCCATAACTCATAACCTATCACTTCTAAAAAATAGGTTTTTTGGTCAAACCGCTGGGAACAACTTCTTTTTGCAGGCCGTATTTCTCGCACATGCTTACAATAAGCTCTGTGTACCAGCCTGGTGTGCCGGGAGAAACAAATACTTTTTCAATCATCAGGTCAACATCAATGGGGATGTATTTGCCGTAGGGATTTTCCTCATCGTCCCAAACAAAATTCGGATCTAAAGATAGAATGGCGCGGTATTCCCGCTCGTGCTCGAAAGCGCGGCGCTTGTGTAAAAAAGCCACATAAGTATCTTTAAACGGATAATAGAACTTATCGTACTCATAATCAATATAGTTTACCTTGCCTATATATACTGGTTGCGAAAAATGCTTGAATGATTCTTTAAACCGGCTCGTGGTAGTTTGTATGGCAATGCCTTCGTTGCTTTTCAGGAAAAGCTTCCACATAGCGGCGCTTTCAGAATCGTTGTAATGCCAGCTGTTGATGAGCGTTGTTTTCTTAATATTCTTGTAAAAAGTAGAATCGTTTCGCAGCACTTTGGCTATTTCATCATCAGAAATGGTAGTATTCTTTTTACGTAGTTCTTCCACTCTCAAATTCTGTCGCAGCTCCGCATCGGCATGCGTCCACGATCCTTCAAAAGGGTCTTTAAATTTATCGGCGCGGGAAAAGAAAAGCGCTTTTTTCTGGATGAGTGATACAAACTTTGTGAAATCGAAGTATCGCCATATCTTCACTAAACCATCATCCGGATCTTTAAAAACAGGGTGTTCCTGGTACATAATGCTGTTGCTGGGTGCTTTATTTTAGAGCAACAAAGCTGATGAAAAAATGGCAGTAATCCGTATTATTTTTTTACGCGCCACAGCGAATCTACGTACAGATTATCTTCTGCGAGGAAATGCTTCTCCCTTTTAAAACCCGCCTTTTTAGCCAATGCATCAATTTCGCCCAAAGTATATTTATACGAAAACTCGGTGTGTATGGCTTCAAACGCATCGAAATGGAAAGTATTTTTCAGCGCATCTATATATACGTCCTGCTCTTTCAGGCTGATAAGAAAACTTTTGGTTGCGCCGCTGTGCGGATCATAACTGGCGTAATGTTCCCAATGCTGCAGATCGAAATCGCCACCAAGTTCATTGTTTATCCTGTTTAATAAATTATAGTTGAATTTCGCGGTAACATCCTGGCTATCGGCATACGCGCGGATGATCTTGAACGGATCTTTTTTAAGGTCGATACCGATCAGCAGCAGATCATCATTTTCCAGCACATCATGCATCTGGCGCAAAAAACCTACTGCATCAACTTTTTCGAAATTACCAATATTACCGCCCATAAAAAGCACCAGCTTGCGCTCTTTGGTATGATCGTTTATCCATTGCAGCGCATCGAAATATTCTGCCACAACTGCCTGCGTTTTCAGCTGCGGCATTTCGTTTTTCAGCGCATCTAAAAGCAAATCAAGTATATCTTTGGAAATATCAATCGGCGTATAATGAAAACTGGCTTTTTGTTCCATGAAATGCCTGAGCAGAATTTTTGTCTTCTCGCCATCGCCGGCACCAAGATCAATAAGGTTGAACTCGTTTTCACCGCCTATATAATCGAGCATTTGCTGCCTGTATTTCTCGAAA
This sequence comes from Bacteroidota bacterium, assembly GCA_036846145.1. Classification (GTDB taxonomy): domain Bacteria; phylum Bacteroidota; class Bacteroidia; order CAILMK01; family CAILMK01; genus DAIUCM01. The sequence continues at coordinate 30,078 of DAIUCM010000008.1, read as the reverse complement.
ACCTGCTTCTCGCTGCGTGTTGGATAATATTCCGGCAGTTTCATTATTTCCTCGAAAAGCCGGCTGCCTTCTTCATCATAAAAATATTTGGATGGAATATATTTATGCTCAGCGGAAAGGCCGGCCCGTACATCTCCGGCAAAATTTTCTTCAAGTTCGCGCTGCTTTAAAATGATCAGGTTGTTAATTTCTTCTGCAGACATTTTTATTCAATTACGAATTAACAATTACGAATTACGAATGCTCCGTCGCAGTTTGCAGATATTACTACATTGCGAAGAAGCATTTCCATTCATACAAACCAGGAAAATCATGGTTCAAATTTTCTTGCCTGTACTTGGGGCGCTGCCTCAAGTTGGATTGTCTCACCCTTTCAGGGTGTTGATGCAAAGCATTATTAGTTAGATTGATATATGGAAAATAATTTCTAAACTTAACAATATTCAATCATTCATTCATTCATTCATTCATTCATTCACTCATTACTAACCCTCACTCCCCAAGCCGGATTCCTGTAAACTGCCAGCGCAAATTTGGCTGAAAAAAATTACGGTATGTAGGGCGGAAATGATCTCGAGGTGTTGCGCAGGAGCCGCCGCGTAAGATCATCTGGTTGATCATGAATTTACCGTTGTATTCGCCAAGCGGACCTTCTGCCCTTTTATAGCCGGGATACGGAAAATATCCGCTGTACGTCCACTCCCAGCAATCGCCAAAAAATTGTTGAATTTGGCCATTTTCAGGTTTAGCTTTTGCCGGATGAAAATTATTTTCTTCGAGGAAGTTACCGGAATTTTCTGGCTTTAAAACCTGTGATGCTGCTTCCCACTCGAATTCGGTTAATAACCTTTTTCCTGCCCAGCTTGCGTAAGCGTCTGCTTCGTAAAAACTAATGTGCGTAACCGGTTCATTAGGTTCTATTTCTTCAAGTCCACGCAAGGTATAATTGTGCCATTTACCTTCTATATTTTCCCAATAAAGCGGCGCCTGCAAGCTTTTTTCTTCCACTATCTGCCAGCCATCGCTCAGCCAGTAACGGAAATTTTTGTAACCGCCATCTTCTATAAATTGCAGATATTCTGCATTTGTAACCAGCCGGTCGGCAATTTTAAAATCCTGTAAATAAACCTTGTGCTTCGGCGATTCATTATCCCAGGCAAATGCATCTCCATCATAACCAATTTCGTACATTCCCCCAGGTATTTCCATATATTGTATGGCCGGAAAATGCTTTGATTCGTTTAGGTCTGAATAAGGTTTTTCCTTCTGAATATAAGCCGGCTGCAGCGGATTATGGCCGAGAATATATTTAATATCAGTTACAAGAAGTTCCTGGTGCTGCTGCTCATGCTGTAAACCAACTTCGAAAAAAGCGCTGAATTGTTTTTGATCTTCATCTTTAAGAACATCAATCAGCGCGAGCATATTTTCATCCACATGTTTCCGGTAAGCAAGTACTTCCTCAACACTTGGGCGCGTTAAATTGCCACGATCTGCTCGCAACACCCGCTCTCCTACTGAATCGTAATAAGAATTAAATATATAATTATATAGCGGATGAAACTCATTATAACCAACGTATAATTTCTTCAGTATAAATGTTTCGAAAAACCAGCTTGTATGTGCCAGGTGCCATTTGGGTGGGCTGACATCTATAACCGGCTGTACTACATAATCTTCAGTGTGTAAAGGCGCGCAAACATCAAGTGTTTGCCGGCGTATTTTCTTGTAGCGGTTTAAAGTGTCCTGATTTTCTGTTACTTCCATATATCATCTTGTAAAAAAATGCTTCGGCTATATAATTATTTGTTGTTGAGCAGCCAGATGTAAACGGAAAGTACAACAAACGATATTGCAATTATTATAAGCGCAGTAAATAAAGTATTAAGCCCCAAAAGATTATACAAAATACCGCCGAGCAAGGCCAATAATGCAAGCAATACAAAAACAAACACTACATCTTTCCAGGTTACATTAAAATTGTACTTACGTGGTTTCCATTTTTTGCTGGCTGTCTGTACAAGCTTTTGTGTTGCGGGAATTTGTTTTCTTATACTACTAATGGTTTTTTGAGCCGTTTTTTTTATAGTTGATTTTGCATGGTTTTGCTTAAAGTCTAATTTAATTTTTTCCTGGTATTGGTTGCTTTCCTGGTTACTTGTTTTTTGCTCCTGCAATATTTGTTTGGAATCATTTTCTTGCTGTTGTATATATGTATCCTGTGCCGGGAGCTGCGCTATTTGCAATTGATAATCAGCAAGTTGAATAGTATGTTTACCTGTACTGCAAGATGCAAAAATTATAAGCATTAAACCATAAAAAAAAGTAAGGTATGGAATAGAATTTTTAGGCATGGCTGCTGTTGATATAAGTATGTTTTGTATAATCTTATTCGCTTCAATTTGTTTACAAATCATGTGTATATGGCAATAACTTAGCGCTACCTTTGCTGTTATACACCACACCAATAACAGCCAAAATATTGAATCCCCAAACCAAAGCCTATCTGCAGCTGCACACATCTGTTTTTTTATGGGGATTTACCGCCATTTTGGGTAAGCTTATTTCGCTAAATGAAGCGCCGCTGGTTTGGTATCGATTGCTTATTACTTGCGTCAGCCTGCTTTTTTTACCAAAACTTTTGGGCGAAATACGTAAGATGACCCGGTTGGAAATTTTAAAATTAGCAGGCGTAGGCTGCCTTGTTTGCCTGCATTGGATCTTGTTTTACGGTGCCATCAAATACTCTAACGTTTCCATTACACTTAGTTGCCTGGCCACTACCAGTTTTATGACCTCAATTTTAGAGCCAATTATCACACGTACAAAACCAAAGCTGTACGAACTAGGACTTGGATTTTTAATTATTCCGGGTATTTATTTAATTTTCTATTTTACCGATTTTCATTACCGCACTGGAATTCTGATGGGTTTAATTTCAGCTCTATTAGCTGCTATTTTCCCTGTCCTGAACAAGATATTTGTAGAGAAACATGAACCAAGAAGCATGACTTTTATAGAATTATCGAGTGGATTGGTTTTCCTAACTTTACTAATGCCGTTTTACTTTTACTTCCTGCCAGAGCTGGAGTTTATACCTACCGGTAACGACTGGTTTTACCTGATTGTGCTGGCTATTGGCTGTACTACTTTACCATTTGTTCTGGCGCTTCGTGCTTTAAAACAACTTTCTGCTTTCGCCTCTACGCTTGCTGTAAACCTGGAGCCTATTTATGGCATCATCATGGCCATGTTTATCTTTAACGAGAATAAGGATCTTGACGATAGGTTTTACCTCGGAACACTAATTATTTTAAGCGCTGTTTTTTTGCATCCCATTTTGAAGAGAGTGTTTGACAAAAAAGGGAACCACTGATTTGAAATGATTTTCCTGATTTCGTTGATTACTTTCTGCAGTAGTAGTTAGTGCAATACATTTTCCATTAGTCTTTAATGATTAATCATTACATAGATTAAACTTCAAAGCGAAAAACAATCAATTAATGAAAATCGTAATCAACGAAATCAGGAAAATCATTTCAAATCAGCGGTTCCTCCCCCGGCAATATAACCGCCCGTCCATGCTGCCTGGAAATTAAACCCACCGGTAACACCATCAATATCAAGCACTTCTCCGGCAAAAAACAAGCCCGGGCATTTCTTGCTTTCAAAAGTCCTCATATCTACATCCTTCAAAGAAACGCCGCCTGCTGTTACAAATTCATCTTTATAGGTGCTTTTACCTTTTACCTGCAATTGCGTATTCAGTAAAGTTTCAGTAAGGGAATTCATGTCTTTCTTAGAAGTATCAACCCATTTCAGGTCTTCGCGAATATTACTATTTTGCAGCATCCATTTCCATAAACGAGCAGGGAAACCGAATGGAGAAAAAGTGTTCAATTGTTTTTTGGCCTCTGCAGATTTTAATTGGTTCAACTTTTCGCGCAATTTCTCTTCTTTATACTGCGGCAACCAGTTTATTTTCAGCGTAAAATTATAATCCAGATCATATAAAACTCTGGCTCCCCAGGCAGAAAGTTTTAGTACCGCCGGACCGCTTACACCCCAATGTGTAATAAGTAACGGGCCGCTCTGTTCAAGCTTGGTATTGAGAATTTTAAGATGCACATTTTCTACAGAAATTCCCGGTAATTCATTCAGCGGATGTTTCGGTAAATTGAAGGTAAAAAGCGATGGAACGGGCGGAACAATTGCATGGCCAAGCTCCTTCAGCCAATCAAAAAAATGTTCTTTCGGCCCGCCACCCGCAGCTATTAAAAGCTTATTGAAAAACATACTTTTGCCGCTTTGTAACAGAACTTCAAATCCTTTATTATTTTCCTGCGGGACGATTTTATTTACACCTGTATTGAGCAAAATTTTCACGCCGGCATCTTGTGCTGCATCCAATAAACATTGCGCAATAGTTTCAGAATTATCGGTAACGGGAAACATGCGGCCATCTGCTTCGGTTTTCAATTTCACTCCGCGTTTTTTGAACCACTCAATTGTATTCTTAGTAGAAAACTGTTCGAAAGCACTACGTAATTCTTTGCTTCCGCGCGGATAATTTTGTACCAGCAAAGTATTATCGAAACAGGCATGCGTTACGTTGCATCTTCCACCGCCGGAAATACGCACTTTGCTTAATAGCTTGCTTGTCTTCTCCAGCAATAAAACCTCAGCTTTCGGATTGGCTTCCGCTGCTCTTATAGCCCCGAAAAAACCAGCTGCTCCGCCTCCGATGATTCCTATTTTCACCCTTTCAATTATCAATGATCAATAAAAAATTATCAATTCCTGCATGCGAAGATACAGTACAAATGAGTGAATGCGCAATTGAGTAAATGAGTAAATGTTTTTATCAAAATAAGACTAAAAAATATTGGTTTATAATATTCAATCTCGAACAGTTAAGCATCTTTGAGGCAATTTTCGGCGGAAATCATTTATTTGCTCATTTACTCAATTACGCATTCACTAATTGTATTCCTTATCTTTGCAGTATCATTGATAATTGTTTATTGATGATTGATAATTGAATTAAAGTATTTTTTAACACCAGTATATATGAAAAATTTTTTCCAGTTATTTATTGTTTTAGCAGCTCTGGCTTCGGTTTCTTCGTGTGTTTCTAAAAAGAAATTCCTGCAGATGCAAAGCCAGCGAATGAACTGTGCAGATTCTTTAAATACTTTTATAGCGAGAGCAGCGGCACTTGAAGAAGATACTACGCAATGGGGAATCCGTTTCCGCAACCTGATGAATGAAAAGAATTTCCTGGAAGAATCTTCTACATCAGAGAAAAAATACCTGAGTGGCGAATTATCAAGCCGCGAAAAGCAGCTGCAGGAGAAAGAAAGGCTTTTGCAGGACCGTGAAAAAAAGCTGAAAGAGTTGCAGGATCTGGTAGCGAAGCAGGAAAAAGCAGTGAACGACCTCCGAAATAAAATTACCAATGCGCTTGTTGGTTTCAAAAGCGATGAGCTGACGGTTGAGATGAAAAACGGTAAGGTTTACGTTTCTTTAGCTGAAAAATTATTGTTTAAATCGGGAAGCGCGAGTGTAGATCCCAAAGGTAAAGAAGCGCTTGGAAAACTTGCGGCTGTACTGGAGAAAAATCCGGATATTGATATTATGATCGAAGGGCATACGGACAATGTTCGTTTGATTCCGGGTAAATTTGATGACAACTGGGATTTGAGCGCCAGCCGCGCCTTGAGTATTGTACGTATCTTAACAGAAGATAATCGTGTTGAGCCGAAGCGTGTAATTGCTGCCGGTCGTGGCGAATTTGTTCCGGTTGTAAGCAACGATACTGCTGAAGGAAAAGCGCGCAACCGCCGTACAGAAATTATCCTTTCCCCGAAACTGGACGAGCTTTTCCAGATATTGGACGCGAAGTAAGAATTAGAGTCAAGAACAAAGAACAAGGAACAAAGAGTGGTTTACATACGCTTTCAAAATGCTAAAGCATTTTTTAGTAGTTGTTAATATGTAAACCTTTATATTTTACACAAGGTATTGCGCAATGCGGAACTCCTTGTTCTTTGTTCTTTGTTCTTTGTTCTTTGTTCTTTGTTCGTAACTCTTAATTGAATCTTTTCTCCGCATATATAGTTAAGCTGAAAAATGCTTCAGGCTTTAGCCAATTCACAATTTACCATTCACAATTCACCATTAAAAAATGATTGTCCACGGAAACACGCTTTTATCTTTAGATCTGTTTGAGAATGAGTTTGTTTGCAATCTCAGCAAATGCAAAGGCGCTTGTTGTGTGGAGGGAGATATGGGAGCGCCGTTGCTGGATGAAGAAATTCCGATGATTAAGGAAAACCTGGAAGCAATAAAGCCTTTTATGACGAAAAGAGCCTTAAAATCGCTGGAGAAAAACGGTTTTTATGAGACTGATCCGGATGGCGATCTTGTGACGAAATGCTTGAGCGGCAGAGATTGTGTTTTTGCGGTGAATGAAGATGGTGTATATAAGTGCGCTATAGAAAATGCTTTTGCCGCCGGTAAATCCACTTTCCACAAACCTGTTTCCTGCCATCTATACCCAATCCGCATTGTAGAAGTTGGCGATTTTGAAGCGCTGAACTACAGCAAGTGGGACATTTGCGATGATGCCTGCAGCCTGGGTAAACAGTTACAGATTCCGGTTTATAAATTCCTTAAAAATCCGCTGATCCGCAAATACGGTGAAGATTGGTATAAGGAGCTTGAGTTTATCGCAACGGAATTTAAGAAAGGTTATTAAAATAGTCTCCTCATTTTAAAGCAATTGCGAACAATCTAAACAGCTGTTATTTACAATAATTCGCAACCATCTTTTCCGCATCTGTATAGCCTAGTTCAACAGCTTTCTTAAAATCTGCACAGAAATCATTTCGGTTCAAACGGCCTTTGGCTATTCCACGGTTGAAGTATAAATATCCGGCATCCGGCTTTTGGGCAATAGCTTTATCAAACCAGTTTAATGCGTTAGCGAAATCTAATTTCCCGGCATAAGACAAGCCAAGCCAGAAATAAGTATCCAGATAACCGGGCTGTAAAGCATTAACTTTGTTTAATGTGCCGATACAATCATCAAACTTTTTCTGGCTGTATTGCGCACGTGAAAGATTGTACCAGCCAATAGCATCATCAGGGTTTTTCATCAGGAACAATTTATAATCCTGCTCTGCGCGCTCATACTGCTCAAGATTTATATATGCATAAGCCCTGTGAGCGTAATTTTCCAGGTTGGTTGGATCTAAACTTATTGCTTTACTGAGATAATTAACAGCCTCAGCATTTTTATTTACTCTTGCATAAGCAAAGCCCAGGTTACTATATACTTGTTCATTAGTATAATTCTGACTTACAGCTTTTTGCAATGCCTTTACAGCTTCATCGAACTGATTTTCTGCTAATAAAAGCTTGCCCTTTTCAGCATGCGCTTCCGCAAAAGTAGAATCTGCAGCTATTGCTTTTTCCATAAAATTCATGGCAGCTCTCCTATCTTTTTCCGCTATATTTTTTCCCTGACTCAAATAATTTTCAGCTGATTTTCTATCGCCTGCTTTAGCTTTTTGCTGCGCAGAAATATTTGTGCTAATTAAGCAGAAAATTACATATATACATACCAGAAAAAATGCTTTCAACCTCATAAAAATAATTTATAACGAACTTGCCTCACCTTTTTCTACCACGAAATATTTTACATTTTGGTTGCCTGAACCTAAAAGATTTTGCAGGCGGCTTAATGAGCTGTCAGTTACAAAAACCTGTCCAAAACCAGTTTGCTGTATGAGTGAAAAGAGCGTTTGCAAGCGCTGTTCATCAAGCCTTTCGCAAACATCATCCAGCAAAAGCAGTGGCGAAAAACCTTTCCTGTTGCGCACATACTGGTATTGCGCCATCTTTAAACTCAGTAAAAAGGTTTTCTGCTGGCCTTGGGAACCAAACTTTTTCAAAGGCGAATCGTGTAGAGAAAATTGCAGATCATCTTTATGCGTTCCGCTGCTTGTTCGCTGTAAAAAAACATCTCTGCGGAAATTCTTATCTAACAATTCGGGTAAATTATTTTCATGAAGATCGCTTTCATAAACCAGTTGTACCGCTTCTTTCTCCTGCGAAATAAATTTATAAATCTCATGAAAAACCGGCAGAAAATCGTCCATAAAAAGCTTACGTTTCCTGTGTATTTCTTCCGATAAAGGAACCAGCATATCATCATAAATCTCTAATAAAGCCCTTTGCGGTGTTGCTTCACTCTGGTTGATGTTCTTCAGTTCCGCGTTCCGTTGCTGCAGCACTTTTTCGTAGCGCATCAGGCTCAGCAAATAATCACGATCTAAAAGCGAAAGTGTACTATCCAGGAATTTTCGTCGCTCTTCACTTCCACCAATAATCAGCTCAATATCGCCGGGCGCAACAATTATCGCCGGAAATTCACCATAATGATGTACAAGTTTTTCGTAAGGAATATCGTTTCGTTTTATACCTTTTTTCCGTCCGCGCATCAAAGCGCAAAGCACATCTTCTTCAGCTTCATTCCGCAAGAAACTACCGCGAACGCTAAAATACATTTCGCCATTTTTTATAAGCTGCTGGTCGGTTAAGTTGAAATAACTTTTACCGTTACAAAGCATGTAAATGGCATCAAGCAGATTGGTTTTGCCCGCTCCATTCTGCCCGGTAAAGCAGTTTATTCCGGCGCTAAAATGCAGGTTTACAGCATCGTAATTCTTAAAATATTCCGCTTTTAAAGCCTTTAGCTGCATTTTTTGGGTTTATGAATTGTTTCTTCGCTTGTATTCGCCGGTGCAAGATTTAGCGAAGCGGTTCTTGTGCACATAATTATATAACATAATCTTTCCATACAATTTTTCATATATCATTCATCGAAAAAATGCTTTAATCAACGAGCTTGGCACAAGAACCGCTTCGCTAAATCTTGCGCCAGCCAATTCATAACGCATAACGCATAAATCAAAAGCGCTTTTTCGGCAAAGATAAGCCTTACCTTTGCAGCCTGTGCGGCCATCTGCTTTCAAAATACATTTATCGCTTTTTATTGTTGCGGCTATTTACGCGGTGAGCTATACGCTGGCCAAAGAAGTAATGCCTTCGCACATACAGCCTAAGGGTTTTATATTACTTAGAATAATTGGCGCACTCATTTGTATTTACATTTATCACGCTGTTTTCATTCGCGAAAAAGTAACATCTGTTCGCGATTATTTGCACCTTGCGCTTTGTGCATTTTTTGGCGTTGCGTTGAATATGATCATGTTTTTTGAAGGTTTATCGCGCACCTCTCCTATTCACGCGCCTTTGATTATGGTTACAACGCCCATTTTGGTTTTGGTAATCGGATTTTTATTAGGATCTGAAAAACTTACCATCCTTAAAATTTTTGGCGTGGTGCTGGGAACCATCGGCGCGGGCTTACTCATCAGTGGCCGCGGTGTTGCAACTGACCGCGAAGCAACTTTCTGGGGCGATGTGATGATAGCGATAAATGCGGCTTCATTTGCAGTTTACCTGGTAATTGTAAAGCCGCTCATGAAAAAATATCACCCGATTACCGTTTCACTGTGGACGTTTATTTTCGGATTTTTATTCGTTTTACCGGTTGGCTATCGTGAGCTTGCAGTAGTAAGTTGGGACACGTTAAGTCTTACACATTGGGCAATAATTGCTTTTACGGTTTTCTGTACCACTTTTTTGGCTTATACGCTGAATGCCTGGGCCATACAATATGTAAAAAGCAGCGTTGTTGGCAGTTATATTTACCTGCAGCCTGTGCTCGGAATCGCCATCGCCGTAAGTACCGGGAAATACACTTTGCACTGGTGGCATTTATTTTATGCAATACTGATTTTTGCAGGCGTTTATTTGGTGAGCCGTAAATCCAATGAAAGATTGAATGAATGAAAGATTGAATGAATGTTTTCCATATATATTTTCATCAAAAAATGCTTTCAGGTTTTCAAAACCAGGATAATCCGGTTTTTAAATAACTAACAGGTTAAGTTTGTCTAAATTTGCACACTATTGCTGGTGCTTTCACATTCTTACATTCATTCAATCTTTCATTCATTCATTAAACCATGCGCATTATAGCCATAGATTACGGGAGCAAACGGGTTGGCATTGCCGCTACAGATCCATTGCAGATCATTGCGTCGGCAGTTACTACGGTTGGTTCGCACGAGGTTATGACATTTCTGGAAGATTATATGAAAAAAGAACAGGTGGAATGCATTGTGGTAGGCGAAGCGAAAAACCTGGACGGCACAGCGGCTGATTCTGCTCGTTTGATAGAAGATTTCGTGAAAGGTTTGCGAAAAAGATTCCCGCAGGTAAAAATAGAAATGCACGATGAACGATTTACTTCCAAAATGGCGTTTGACGCTATGCTGGCCGGCGGAATGAGCAAATCGAAAAGAAGAGATAAAAAAATGGTTGATAAAATAAGCGCTGTGTTAATTTTGCAGTCTTATCTGGAAAAAAGAAGTTATAATTTATAGTATATGATTTACCCGATTGTAGTATATGGCGATCCCGTGCTGAACAAGGAAGCGGAAGAAATAAACAAAGATTATCCCGGCCTGCCAAAGCTGATTGATGATATGTTCGAAACCATGTACGCTGCGCATGGCGTTGGTTTGGCGGCGCCGCAGATCGGAAAATCTATAAGGCTTTTTGTGGTGGATGGCTCGCCGATGGAAGATGAAGATCTCGCAGATTTCAAAAAAGTTTTTATTAACCCGGAAATACTGGAAGAAAGCGAGGAAGAGTGGAAATTTGAGGAAGGCTGCCTGAGTATTCCCGGCCTGCGCGAAAAAGTGGAACGCCCCGAAGAAATTACCTTGCGCTATTTCGATGAGAATTTCAAGGAGCACACCGAAACTTTCAATGGCTTAAGAGCGCGAATTATACAGCATGAATACGACCATATTGAAGGTATTTTATTTACCGAGCATTTATCGGCATTTAAGAAAAGTCTTTTAAGAGGTAAACTGAATTCGATTGCTAAAGGTGAATTTGAAAAAAACTACCCTGTGAAAATTTATCACACGAATAAAAAGAGAAAGTAGAATTACCCAAAACATTTTCTGGCAATTACATATATGGCGAAGCAAAAAAATTGCTTCGCTTTTTTGTTTATGCGAATTGCAAGGATGTTTTTTTTGTCTGGTAATTATACCAATACAGGATAAAAAATGCGTAAATAATGCTGGTTTGTATGCCACGAAACCAGGATGAAATGGTTCGAAACTCCGTGGCCTATGGCTCACAGGCCAATTTCAAATCCGCACGATGCATGCTATATTAGTATTAATCTTCCAGCTCTATCAGATCAACAAGATCATTCAGCAGGTCGAAATCTTTATAACCGGGCTTAATTTCTTTTCCCCCATTAAGGTTAATGCCAAAAGGTTTCAGCTCATCTAAAACCGGCAAAAGGTTTTTTGTACTGAAAGGGAAATTCACAATTACCGGGTAATCTCTGCAAACGGATTGTAGCATCTGCACATGAACTTTGCTTTTCAGGTAAAGGTCAAGATCGGCTTCAGCAGCCAGGGTAAACATATATATCTGCGTAAATGCCTGTGTAGCATCTATTTGCCCGATAATCACATCTGTATGCTTATCAATATCTAAATCTATATTCTGGATGATATTCCACTCCTGCAGCTTATCGCCAACTTCAGTATCTATCCAGTTCAGCTGAATATAATCGAGCTGTAAACGCTCGGCAGTATCCCAAATTACTTCAGCAATGCCATTGTTCCATTCGCCAACCATTTTAGGGCCATCCAGCCAGCCAATTATTTCCTGCGCTTTTTCCGGCTCAAGGTAATTCGGATGGCCTGGTGTAAAATTATATCCGGCGAAAGCAGCACCACGCCCGGCAGCAAAACGCGCATCGCTGAGGTTGGTAATTTCGCCTAATTTTAAATTGGTTTTAAGGAACATAATAAACGTAAAATAGGCGCAAAAGTAGGCAACTAAACTTTATAATCGTTAAACAGCCATATATACATTACTCCAGAAATAGTTAGGGCTGCGCCAGAAAGCGAAGTTTTACCAGTTATTAAAGTCGGGGTTTGCGGCCTGCTTTTTTAGGAAATGCAACTTTAAATATTGTGCCCTGGTTCGGCTTGCTTTTAACCTCTATTGTGCCGCCCATGGCTTCAACACTGCTTTTTACAATATACAAGCCCAGGCCGGTTCCTTTTGAGCTTCTGTCGCCACGGAAAAACATCTTGAAAATATTCTCCTGCATATTACGGTTCATACCAATACCATTATCGGTAACGCTCATAAAATAATCAGTTTCATCCTCTTCGAAACGTATGGTTACCTTATGCTCTTTAATTTCGTAATTTTTATAGAGAATGGCATTGTGAATAAGGTTTTGAAGCACTGTTTTTACCAGCATTTTCTTAACCATAACCACTGGAGAGGTTTTAATTTCAACGGTAAATTTTACATCCTGGTACTCGGGTGTATAAGCAAGGCTCTGCAAAATTGCTTCAATCAGCTGCCCAATTTGTACAGAAGAATATTTGATATCTTCCTGGTTAATACTGCTCAGCTCCAGCAATTCGCCAATGATCCGGTCGAGCCGGTTTGCGCTCTGTTCAATAAGGTTTATATATTCCGAAACGGCTTCCGGCTCATCAATTTCACTTTTAGCCAGATAAATAAGCCCTAAAACAGATGATAAAGGGCCTTTTATATCATGTGATACGCGGTAGATAAACGAGTTTAGCTCATCATTTTTTTTGCGCAGCTCTTCCTCTTTTTTCTTTTGGGCCGAAATATCTTTGGCAATACAAAGTATTCCATCGGTTTCATTATCACCATCATGCAATAAGGCCGCTGAAATTGAAACCGGTATAGGCCTGCCTTTTTTTGTTTTTAAAATGCGCTCGGTATTGTAAGAGTAGCCTTGTTTCTTTAATTCTTTTTGTATGCGCTCCAGGCTTTTGGGTTCGTTCCGGTAAAACAAAATAGAAACATGTTTGCCTATCAATTCTTCTTCAGTGTACTGCAATTGCTTTATAACAGCTTCGTTTACAGCTTGTATGGTATAATCGGGATTCAGCACCAGTAAAATATCAACAACGCCGCGGTAAATCCTGCCAAGGTATTCTTTAGAAACCGTTGTTGCTTCCAGCTCTTCGGCCAGCATATTAATACCAATGGTAATTGCATCCAGCTCGTCAAATTCTTCTGAAACTTCCGCGCGCATAGACAGGTTCCCCGATGCGAGCTCCATTATGAGCGCATGTATCCTCTCAATCTGCTGATCGCGTGTTAATGCTGTTTGCGGAACAGACATAAGCTCGCGGTTTGCTTCAAGATTTATTTCCGCTGTACCTTTTGAAACTTTTTTATCCAAAATCTGGCATCTTGTAGGTTAGTGAAAAATGCTACAGGCATTACAGGCTTATTAAAGGTGAGAAAAAATGTAAACATAAGCTTGTGTAATATTGTGGGGGCAATAAATGCCGCAGCAATAATATTTTCTGTAAATTCTTCACGAGAGAAAAAATCTCTCGCTTCTTTTGTTACGCTTTTTACCTTGCTTAAATCTGTTATTACAAAATTAACATCAGCGCCATAGTATTTTATCTGCAGGCTCATTACATCTTTTGCAACTTCCAGGTCCAGCTTTGGTACAAGATATTCTCCAATCAGTATTCCATCTTCATATTTTAGCGCAACGTTGTTATTCTCTACTACCCTACCTTCTTCAAACATACCCTAATTTGCATTCATCTCTTTCAACCAGTTTAGTGCTTTTTTTTGGTTTGAAAAAATCTTTGCCGGCAAATTCGGCTTATTAAAACTCAGGAAAAACTTCGCAACAATCTGCGACAAAATTGTATCGGAGTAGAACGCAGTTGCTGAAAGGTTCTCCACAGCCCTGCCTTGCGAAAGGTAATCTCTTGCTTCCTTCGTAATACTCTTTAACCTCGAAATATCAATTAAAGTTGAATATTTTTTCCCTTTTGTAAAGCTGTACCGGCTATCCACTATCTGCCTTGCGCAGGTAAGTGTCATGTTTTCAGCATATATAACACCGAAAATAATTCCATCTTCTATCTTCAGCTGTAAATTATCGTCTTTAAAAACCTCTGCCATAAAATTAATGCATTTTTATGCCGTGTACATTTTCTAATTCCGGTTATGCAATATTCAATAATTTGTGTTAAAAAATAGAATATCTTTTAAACAAATTTAACAAAACCTGCTGTTGTCCATGCATAACAATTCCTAATTTTAATCTACCTTTAATCTTTCTTATAATCTTTAAGCCAGCTCAGGGCTTCTTTCTCATTTGTAAATACTTTTGCGGGTACTTTTGGCCTGCCAAAACCCAGGAAAAAATTTGCCAAAATTCTTACAACTACCGATGGTGCCAGTATTGCCGCTGCCTTAACGTAATTTGTTGCCATATCAGATGAAAAATAATCCCTGGCTTCTTTCGTAACCGAAGTTACTTTAGAAGCGTCTATAAATATAGAAACTGTTTTATTCTTAGTATATGTCAACCGCAACCCTACCATGGCTTTTGCAGTAGTAATATCAAGATTGCGTACCTTGATTGTACAATGCAGGATGTCATCTTCTAAATAAATTTTAGAATAGTCGTCTTCTACAGGAATTTTCACCATAAACAGAAATTAGCTTAATAAACAGATTAATGGGGGATTTAATTATGATTGAAAGCTGTTTAGCCAATCCAAAGCATCGTTCTTATTTGTAAAAAGTTTCAAAGGTACTTTAGGCTTGCTGATCTGAAGAAAAAAATTACCGAGTAATTTGCCCACCTTTGATTCAATTACCAATGCAGATGCTATAACATGCTTTGAACCTTCATCTGAAGCAAGAAAATCTCTGGCTTCTTTTGTAATAGAATTTACTTTACGGGCGTCAATCAAAAACAGGTAATCTTTGCCTTCGGCGGCAAGCAATCTTGCTGAAACACTCTCACGGGCAGCAACAAGGTCCATTAAAGGCACTTTGAACTCAGCATACATTACATTGCCTTCGCTCCAACCTTTTACGTACTCATTTTCATGTGTGTTTGTTTTCATCATAAAATGAAAATTATTGCAATGTCTAAACTACTGTCTTAAAATTAATGCAATATAACTAAAAATATCTGAAAAACTATTTAAATTGCACCAATCCTGCTTCGACAGGACTCTGTAAGAAATGGCAAAAATAAATCATAATAATTATTTAGACACCATTGATGAACTAATTAGAGATGCTCAAAAAAAAGGTGTTGTACATTTATTTACTGATGGTGATGAACTTACAGGCAGAGAATTAAATATTAATGGCGCCGAACTTTTAAACTTCGGCACATGCGGGTACCTTGGCCTGGAAATGGAAGAAGCCCTGAAAGAAGGCGCAATTGATTTTACCAGGCGCTATGGCACACAGTTTTCCGTTTCCAGAACGTATGTAAGCTCTGGAACCAACCTTGAGCTGGAAGAACTGCTCCGAAAGATTTATAACAGGCCTGTGCTTGTTTCACCATCTACTTCAACAAGCCATATAGCTGTTATCCCAACAATTATTAGAGATAACAGTGCCATAATACTGGATCAGCAGGTGCATATGAGCGTACAAACTGCCTGCCAGCTGGTTAAACCGCGCGGTATTCCGGTTGAGATGATCCGCCATAGCAACCTTGAAATGCTGGAACGCATGCTTAAGGACTGGCAGGGCAAGTACGATAAGGTTTGGTACATGATTGATGGGGTTTACTCCATGTATGGTGATGTTGCGCCGCTGGAAGAGCTGGTGTTGCTTATGGAAAAATACAGTGCGCTGCATGTGTATGTTGATGACGCGCATGGCATGAGCTGGTATGGCAAAAACGGAGCCGGCTATGTATTTGATAAAGTTGGCGTGCCTGAAAAAATGGTGCTTGTAACTACCCTTGCTAAAGGATTTGGAGTAACAGGCGGCGTTGCGGTTTTCCCAACCGAAGAAATGTATGAAAAAGTAAAAGTTTTTGGCGGACCGTTAACTTACTCGCACCCAATTGCGCCGCCACTGCTTGGCGCGGCCATAGCATCGGCTAATTTGCATTTATCCGAAAAAATATACGCGTACCAGCAAGACCTTAAAGAACGTATTGCGTACTGCAACAGGCTGCTGGAAGTACAGGAACTGCCTGTAATATCAAACCCGGACACACCCATTTATTTTATTGGCATGGGGCACCCGCGTGTTGGTTACAATATGGTAAAACGTATAATTGATGACGGCTTTTACCTCAATATCGGGTTATTCCCTGCGGTACCGGTAAAAAATACCGGCGTACGATTTACTTTAACCAGGCATCAGAAGCTTAAAGATATAAAGGAATTAATTAACTGTATCGCCTATCATTTCCCTAAAGCATTAAGAGAAGAAGGCATTGAAGAAGATAACGTACTACGAGCCTTTAAGCTGTTGCAAACACAATCAGCAGTTGCTTTAAATAAGGAAGCCGCAACACCAGTAATCCCAATAAATATAACGTCTCAGCCGGAATACAATATTCAGCATGAAACATCTATAAAACAAATTGACCAGTTAATATGGGATAAACTTTTAGGGCAGGAAGGTTCATTTACCTGGGAGGGCTTACAGGCAATGGAAGTTGCTTTTTCGGGTAATGAAAAAAAAGAAGATAACTGGGATTTTCACTATTTTATAATTTACGACAAATATAAAGTTCCGATTCTGGCAACTTTTGCAACAATTGGCATTTATAAAGACGATTTACTCGCTCATGCATCTGTATCAATGCAAATTGAAGAGGAAAGAGCGCAGGGCAATCCGTATTATTTAGCCTCTAAAACCTTGGGAATGGGATGCCTGCTAACAGAAGGAAAACATTTATATATTGACAGAGCAAGGCCGGATTGGAAAGAGGTATTTTCTTTACTGATCGCAAAGCTTTCTGACTTACAGGAGAAAACAAATTCTGAAAATATAATTTTGCGCGATTTTGAGGAAGCTGACATAGTATTGCGCGACTTTTTACTCGGAGAAGGCTTTGTAAAATTAGCCATGCCAAATGCAAATATTATTTCAGATATTAATGAAAAAAGTATTGAGGAATTTCTCCCTAAACTATCAGCCAAAAACAGGGCGCATGTTAGAGGAGATATTTTAAAATATGAAAATCGTTTTGAGGTTGAAATAAAAACACAACTTACTGAAGAAGAAACAGATATATTTTATGATCAGTATCTTCAAATTAAGCGAAGGAATTTTGCGATTAATTATTATGATTACCCTAAGAAAGTTTTCACAACAATACAGGGGCAACCCGGCTGGGAATTTATAATTTTAAAACTTAAGCCTGAATATGATAAGCGGGAAGTGCGTTTACCGGTTTCTATTGGGGCATGCTACAGAACAGCAACACAATTTTGCCCCATGGTTTTAGGCCTCGATTATGATTTTGTTTACGACCACAAGGTCTATAAACAAGCGCTTTACCAGGTATTTAAAAGAGCACAATCGCTTGGCATACCCAAAATATATTTAGGTTTTTCTGCAGATACAGATAAGCGAAAACTGGGTGCGAAACAAATTCCACGTGTGGCATACTTGCAGGCGAAAGATAATTTCAACTTCGAAAAAATAGAATCGTTTTCTGTAAAGAGTTAAAGCATTTTTTGAAGAAGTGATATATGTAAACTGAAGCATTTAACGGTAATATGATATATGGCGACGGAGTTATAAAAACTCCGGTTAAATCAATTGATTTCCACTTGAATTTACATATAGGTTATTGCTGTAAAATGCTTCAGTATTTTAAGGAATGTTTTATGAAGTGACAAGGTTATTACCCTGCTAATAATTATAAGCTTATGTCTTTCCTGCTTATCCTGTTTTTATCATTCGTTTCTTTACAAAAAGATGTTGTTTACGAATGCCAAAACGGAGCAATACATTTTGTTTCGGATGCGCCGATGGAACTGATTGAAGCAAAATCAAAACACTTAAAAGGTGTAATCCGCACGCAGGACCAGGGCTTTGCATTCAGCGTGGCAAACAGCAGTTTCGAAGGATTTAATACACCATTGCAGAAAGAGCATTTCAACGAAAACTATATGGAAAGCAAGCTTTATCCGAAGCTTAGTTTTCGCGGCAAAATAATTGAGCCGGTAGATTTTAGCAAAGATGGCAAACACAAAGTGCGTGCAAAAGGCATTTTAAACGTACATGGCGTTGAGCAGGAACGCATTATACAGGCCGATCTGCAGGTAATTAACAATTCTGTAAAAGTGTCATCTAAATTCACGGTACTGCTTAAAGATCATAATATTAGCATTCCAAAAATTGTGCATCAAAAAATTGCTGAAGAAATTGCAGTAGATGTAAACGCAACCTTAACTTTGAAATAAGGCCGTTTTATTTTTGTGCAGTTAAAAACTTACTTTTTTTTCCTGATTTTAATCGCGTGCAGTATCACACTCAGCGCGCAAAAGCTGCATTTCCGCCAGTTCAAACCTAATATTCCAAACGCGCCGGAACATATCTCTAAACTGCTGCAGGATAAAGAAGGATTCATTTGGCTGGGCACGGAAAAGGGTTTACTGCAGTTTGATGGAATTACCTATACACCATTTTATCTGGCTAAACACAACCAGGTTACAGCGCTTTTCCAGGACGATTCCGGTAAAGTATGGCAAGGCTATAAAAACGGCGAAATTCATTATATAAATCGTGGGAAAAACATTCGTTTTCAGCCGGAAGAAGGCTTGCCCAAAGTAGCCATTAACGCTATTCTACAGGATAAGGAAAAGCGAATTTGGTTCGCTACTTACGGTGAAGGCGTATATTATTTCCATAAGAATCGCTTGTATAATATTAATACAGATGATGGCTTGGCCGATAATTATACTTATGATCTGGAGCTTGATAAAAATGGAAATATTTGGGTTGCGATGGATCGTGGATTAAGCAAAATCCATATAAGCAATGGCAAAAAAATAGTTGAGACTATAAACCAGGAAAATGGCTTACCAGATAATCTTGTAACCAGCCTTAAACTTGTAAATAATACATTATACATTGGAACGCAACTCGGTGGTTTCTGCACTTTAGATATTCCCGATAATAAAATTATTAATAAGAATACAAACTGGCGATTCGGGCAGATAAATAATTTTTCATTCAACGTAAACGGAACATTTACTGGCACTCCCATTGGTTTGATACAAATTGATCTGAAACAGGAAAAGCCGCTGAATATTTACACTAGAACTGACTTATTCGGCATACAAAAAATTACAGATCAGCTGAGAGATAAAGAAGGTAATTTGTGGATAGCAGGCGGAGCGGAAAATATCTGCATGGCTAATACCGATTTGCAGGTTTTACAGCTTAAGAATTACCCGGAGATCAAATCCATCCGCGCGGTAGAAAAATTCGTTTCGGGTTATTTTATCGGCACTGAAAATGGTGTGTATTTCTATAATCTTGAAATATCAAAATTAGAGAGAACGGATTTTCCTGAGCTGAATAAACTGAATGTAACGGCGCTGCTGAAAGCAGGTAACAAACTGGTTATAGGTACTTTAGGCCAGGGAATTTACATATATAACCTCGAGAAAAAATGGTTAAAACATTATAATGAAAAAGATGGCTTAGTTAATGACAATATCTTATCGCTAACGCAAAGAAGAGGCAGAATTTATATTGCAACACTTGGCGGTGCATCTGTAATAAACGCTGAATCTGAGAAACCACTTTTCGGCAATTTCAACCGCACAAATGGACTCGCAGCTGACTATATTTATTATGTTTTTGAGGACAGTAAAAATAATATCTGGTTTTGCACAGATGGCAAAGGATTGTTAAAATGGGATAACAAAAAATTTACTGTTTACAATGAAAAAAATGGTTTACCAAGCAGAACTGTAAATTCCATAACGGAAGAAAATGATGGATACTGGATTGCAACAGCAGACGGATTATATAACTTCAAAGACAATAAATTTCACAAAAAAGATATTGACAACAAATTAATTGGCAATAATTTACGAGGATTAATAGCTGATAAAGGCAATTTAATAATTACACATAAAAACGGTTTCGATACTTATGGCATAAACGCAGGAGCAGTTAAAACTTTTGGAGCAGGAACCGGATTACAACTTTCAGATCCTGAACTGAATGCATGGTCTCAAGACGCAGTAAATGATAATGAAGGCCATTATATTCTCGCATTCGGATCTACAATTGTAGAATATTACAATAAAACACCTGGTGAGGTAAATCAGCCACAAACACGCATAAAAAATATCTCGTTATTTTTAGATTCAATTCCTGCAGAAAAAACAGATTTTTCGCATAACGAGAACCATATATCTTTCGATTATATCGGCTTGTGGTTTCATCATCCCGAGCAGGTAAATTACCAGGTAAAACTGGAAGGTTACGATCCGGACTGGGTAAACACCAAAAATCATTTTATAACTTATCCGAACCTGCCGCCGGGGAAATATACTTTTAAAGTCCGCTCATCGGCAAGCAATAATTTTAATGGCGCATCCGAAGCCACTTATAGTTTTGTAATATCGGCGCCGTTCTGGAAACGCGCATGGTTCTATATTCCATTGATCTTGTTACTTGCTTCAGGCGTTTATTTCTATATAAGGCAGCGCGAAAAAATGCTTAAAAAAGATGCCGCCATTGCCAGGCAAAATATCGAATTCCAATACGAAACTTTGCGCAGCCAGGTAAATCCGCATTTCCTTTTCAACAGCTTTAATACTTTGGCCGGCGTTATAGAAACCGATCAGCGAATGGCGGTAGAATATGTTGAGAATTTATCCGATTTCTTCCGTAACTTACTGGTTTATAAAGACAAAGATGTAATTCCGTTGTGCGAAGAACTACAGTTGCTCGATAATTATTTCTTCATCCAGAAAAAAAGATTTGGCGAAAACCTGCGGCTCGATATAAATATAGATGAACAGTTGAAGCCATATTTGCTTCCACCGCTTTGCATCCAATTGCTTATAGAAAACGCCATCAAGCACAATATTATTTCCCGCGAAAAACCGCTGAATATTTCGTTAAAGTCTGCCGGAAGCAAACTGGTTGTACAGAACAATTTACAGCCGAAGGTGAATATGGAAAAATCTGCCGGAATTGGTTTGGCAAACATTAAGAGCCGTTACAGCCTTCTTACCAGTGTGCCGGTCAACATTCATAAAGATGAGAAATATTTTACGGTTGAACTTCCATTAATTCCGCCAAAAAAATGAAGCTTTTAATAATTGAAGATGAGCAACATGCAGCAGACAGATTAATAAGAATGCTGCGGGAAATTGATGAAAGTATTGAGATCGCCGGACATACAGAAAGCATTGCCGCAACAAATAAATGGCTGCAAACCAACAATTTACCCGATGCTATTTTGTCTGACATTGAACTTGCTGATGGCTACAGCTTCGAGATATTTAAGGACAGCGAATTACAGGTTCCCATTATTTTTATCACCGCTTTTAACCAATATGCCATTGAGGCTTTTAAGCTTTACAGCGCAGATTATTTGCTGAAACCAATTAAAAAAGTAGAGCTTGAACGCAGCCTCCAGAAACTGAAGCAATTTTACCTTATAAAACCAGAAACGCCACCATTCGATTATAAAAAACTGGCCGAGATTTTATCCAAACCCGAAAGCGCTTCATCCACACCAAAAAGGATTGTTACCAAAATAGGCCAACAAATAAAAGCTTTTGAATTTGATGAAATAGCATACTTTTTTACGGAGAACAAGATCAGTTATCTCAGCACAAAAGAGCACAGCCGCGTGCCGGTAGATTTTACGATGGACGAGCTGGAAAAACAATCAATCGCGTATGGATTTTTGCGGATCAACAGGCAATTCATTGTACATATAAGGTCCATTAAAAAAATGGTTTCGCTGCCTAAAAGCCGTGTAAAATTAACGCTTGAACCTGCAACAAACCTCGAGACAATCGTCAGCACCGAGCGCGCGGCTGAGTTTAAAAAATGGCTTTCCGGCGTATAGAAATTTAAAAACCAGGTTCCCGTTCGGTAGTGGTTTTTTCTGATTCGGTAAGCAATACGCCGCATTCGGTGATTTTCATTTCTTTTTTGCCAATCATCTTTACAAATTTGTATGTTGAATAAACTGATACGAATATGCGCCACAACCTTATATATTTTGTTTTTTGCTTCTTACTTTCAGTTGCAGCATGTAAGCACGAAATTCCTGTAAAGCCCGGAACGCCAGGCAACAACAATACAAATACAGGCGGAACAGGCGGAAATAATCAAAAACCCTGCAATGCAGATTCTGTATATTTCGAGCGCGATATTATGCCTTTGCTGAGCAGCAATTGTAACATGAGCGGCTGCCACGGAAATGGCTCGGCGCAGGATGGCGTAGATTTGAGCAATTACGAAAGAATAATGGCCACGGCAAATGTGAGAGCCGGCGACCCAAATGGCAGTGACCTGTACGAAGTTTTGGTTGAAGATGATGAAGACAAACGCATGCCGTACATGAAACCTGCTTTACCGGCAGAAGATATCTTTCTTATTCGTAAATGGATTCAGCAAGGCGCTAAAAACAACAATTGCATGAGCTGCGATACAGGCCAGGTAACATTTTCGAAAAGCATAATGCCGGTTCTTACAAAAAATTGTGTAGGGTGCCATAATGATAATCTCGCCTCGGGAAGTGTAAAATTAAACTCGCATGCGGACGTAAAAGTTGTAGCGCAAAATGGCAGGCTTTTAGGTTCAATTTCTCATGCTGCAGGTTTCAAACCCATGCCGCAAGGCGGAAATAAATTACCAAATTGTACAATAAATCAAATAAAAACATGGATCTCTGCCGGCGCACCGAATAATTAATCTCAGTTTACAGTAACCAGTAATCAATTATCAATTATCAATAACCTATACGCAATACACAAAACGCATATACATCATGCTAAAAAAATGCTTTTATATACTCGCGCTGACTGTTGGCCTCAGCGCATGTTATTACGATAAGGAAGAAGAGTTATATCCGGCTGATCCCAATGCCTGCGATACGGTAAATGTCAGCTATAGCAAAACAGTATTGCCAATGTTACAAAGCCAGTGCTATGTTTGTCATTCACAGGCTGCTGCGCAAGGTAATGTAGTGGTTGAAGGATATAATAATTTGAAACCGCAGGTAGATAACGGTAATTTTTTCGGCGCTATAAATCATGAGCCTGGTTTTTCGCCAATGCCGCAGGGCGGGCACAAATTACCAGACTGTACCCTGAAACAAATTAAAAGCTGGATAGCCAAAGGCGCACCAAACGATTAAAGCATTTTTCGCACCAATTATATATGTAAAAATCATGGCTAATAAAGAAATATCAAACAAGAAAAACTGGCTGAAAATAGTATTGCTAATCGGCTTGGCTGGGCTCGTAATTGGCGGAGCTGTAATATATTACATGTGGAATAAGCCACACAGAAATATAGCAGCTGCCGAAGCAGATTTCGTAATTTCTGCGGCAGATCTGCTCCATGAATTTGAAAGGGATGAAACCACAGCCAACCAGAAATATCTTGATAAAGTAATTGCAGTCCGTGGCGATGTAACCGGCATCGAAACTACGCCTGATGGCACTATAAACATCACACTACATACAGGCAACGAAATGTCCGCTGTAATATGCGGCATGCTTCCGGATGAAAAAGAAAAGGCAGCAAAATTGCAGGAAGGTGATAACATAACGGTAAAAGGCTTGTGTACAGGCTATTTGAGCGATGTTGTACTTACCAAATGTTCCATTCAATAAAATTAAAACACAATTCGAAATATGAAAAAGCTATTATTAAATATTGCCTTAATTCTGGTTGTAGGATTAACGCAGGCTTCGGCACAAAAATATTTTACAAAAACGGGTAATGTTTCTTTTTTCAGCAGCACGCCTGTAGAAAATATTGAAGCGCATAACAACAAGGCAACCAGCGTAATAGATGCCGCAACCGGTAATATGGAATTCGCCGTTCTGATAAAAGCTTTTGAGTTTGAAAAAGCGCTTATGCAGGAGCATTTCAACGAAAATTACATGGAAAGCAGCAAATTCCCGAAAGCAACATACAAAGGGCAGATCGTAAACAACAATGCTGTAAATTATACCAAAGATGGCGTTTACAAAGTGAAAACAAAAGGCCAGCTAACCATGCACGGCGTAACCAAAGATGTGGAAACTGATGGCGTAATAGAAGTTAAAAACGGCAAAATCACAGGCACTTCTACATTTAATGTAAATCCGCAGGATTATAATATAGAAATCCCGAAATTGGTGCGCGATAAAATTGCCAAGGAAATTAAAATAGAAGTAAAATCTGCCTACCAGCCAATGGCGAAATAAATCAGCGATGAAGCAAAAAATCCGTTTACTTTTACTTTCGTTTTTCCTGCTCAGTTCACAGGCCGGTTTCGCGCAGGACGATCTTTTATCTATGCTGGATGAAGAAGATTCTACAAGTGTAGATTACGCCAAAGCCAGCTTTAAAACAACCCGCGTAATCAACAGCCATTCGCTGGAAAATGTGGCTGAAGGCGTGCTCGATTTTAAAATCCTGCATCGTTTTGGCTTCCTGAATGGCGGCCCTTACGAGTTCTTCGGGCTTGACCAGGCAACCATGCGCATTGGCTTGGAATATGGAATAACTGACAGGCTGATGGTTGGTGTTGGAAGATCTACTGTAGAGAAAGCGTTGGACGGATTTGTAAAATATAAGATCCTGAGGCAGAGCAGCGGCGCTAAAAATATGCCGGTTACGCTGGCTTATGCAACAGGTTTATCCGCAAATATGCTGAAATGGGCAGATCCGAACCGCGAAAATTTTACCAGCTCGCGCTTTGCATTTTATCACCAGGTAATTTTGGGGCGTAAGTTTTCGGAAGCTTTCTCCATGCAGCTAATGCCAACACTTGTACACCGGAATCTTGTACGCACCATAGGTGAAAAAAATGATGTTTTTGCGCTTGGTGTTGCAGGCCGCCAGAAACTTACGCGAAGAATGGCTATCAACACAGAATATTTTTATGTATTGCCGAACCAGATTCACCCGGATTTTTCTAATTCGCTTTCTATTGGCTTTGATATTGAAACCGGCGGACACGTTTTCCAGCTGCATTTCACCAATTCAACACCATTGAACGAAAAAGGTGTAATTACAGAAACCCGCGGAAAATGGAGCAAAGGCGATATTCATTTCGGCTTCAATATTTCGCGTGTATTTACAATCCGGGACAGGCGCAATAAATCATAACTTCTAATAAATATTGCTAATTCTGGTTCCGATGATTTTGCTTTTTGATTATTGAAGCATTTTTTCAGCTAAACATATATGCAGGAGCCGTTTTTCTAAAGCGGCTCCTTTATTTTTTTAGAGGAAGCTGAAAGAATATTGCTTTAAAAGATCGTAAGCGAATCTTAAAATAGTGCCCGAAACAATTACCAGGAAAAACACGCGGATAAACTTATTTCCTTTTAAAAGCGCCAGTTCAGTTTTATGTTCTGCGCGTATTTATAAGCGGCAAAAGCAGTTCCGGACAAAGCAGGTATTTTGGTGGTTCCCAATATGGTAGCCACAGGATATTGCGGCAGCAGCACCAGCATGGCAGGCGTTTGCACCAGTCCGCCTCCGCCAACAATTGAATCTATAAACCCGGCCATGAACGATACACAACACAGAATCAGCAGCTCCTCCATCATTGTTTATAAGGCAAAAATTTTATAGCGTGAATAATAACTAACAAAAAGTAAAAACCGAATCATTTATACAGCTGTATCTATATGCAAATAAAACCCGTAAAAGGATTCAAAATTATAGCATAATGAGCAGCAAGGAGGTAGAAGTTATTGTTTTTGATCTTAACGGCACGTTTTATAACAAGAGCTCCAAAGATGAGTTCTACAAATTTGTTTATACCAAAAAGCCAAAGCGGCTACTGTATTACTTCCAGATGCTCTATTATAAGCTGATGATAAAGCTAAAATGGATCAACCAGACAGAATTTAAGGAGAATTTTTTCAATTACCTGGATGGATTACCGCCTGAGAAAGTTGATGCTTATGCGAGAGAATTTTGGCAGGAAGAATTTCCAAGGGAATTTAATAAAGAACTGCTGCAGCATTTTAAAAAGATGAAACAGAACGGCGTGAAGCTTTTCTGCGCAACCGGCGGCCTGGAAATATATGTAAAGCCATTATTCGAACTATTTGAAATTGACGGCATTGCAGGAACAGTTGTAAAATACGAGAACGGCACTTACATAGTAGTTGGCGAGGCATGTAAAAATAAAGAGAAGCTCAAGCGGCTGGAAAAACATTTCGACGGAAAACCTTATAAAATTATAGAAGCATACTCTGACAGTGAGGAGGATATTTTAGATGCCGCAGAAAAAGCATTTCTTATAAAAGATGGAAAATTAACAAATTATAATATTTAAAGACGCTTTTTTTAGATTTCATTTTTTGCCACAAAGGCACGAAAACACTAAGTTTTTAATTTTTCCAAATACTTAAGTATTTTGCGGCCATGATTTATATGCAGAAGGCTTAATTTATTTTTTCTTAAAGTGAATTAGTAAATGTAAATTTGCAGCAGTTTGGGGGATTAGCTCAGCTGGTAGAGCGCTTGCATGGCATGCAAGAGGCCATCGGTTCGAATCCGTTATCCTCCACTTAGCGCCTCGGTTTATTAGATCGGGGCGTTTTATTTTTGATTTATAAAATTGAAGATGATCTTTGCCGCCCTGGCAGAAGCTCCTAAGCCTCCAAGCTTGGTTTTCAGGCTTTTGTAATCATCCAAAATCCGGTTTCTATATATACTATCTTCTAAAAGTGCTTTCAGTTCCGCTTTTACTTTCTCTTCACTAAAATCATCCTGTATAAGCTCTTTCACTACTGGTTTATCCATAATAAGGTTTACCAGCGATATGTATTTTATTTTCACTAACTGTTTTCCGATCAAGAAAGATATTTTGCTGCCCTTGTAACAAACTGCTTGCGGAACTTCAAACAAGCCTGCTTCTAAAGTTGCGGTTCCGCTGGTTACCAAAGCCGCTTTTGCACGGGAGAACAATTCGTATGTTTTGTTATAAGCGATATCGGCATTTGTACCGGCTAAAAATGGCTCGTAAAACGATTTCTGCTGTCCCGGCGCGCCTGCAATAATGAATTTATAACCGGGGAAATTTTCTGCTACTTTCAGCATTACCGGCAACATTTTAGAGATTTCCTGCTTCCGGCTTCCGGGCAGTAATGCTACAACAGGTTTTTGCTCATTTTCCATATATACATTCGCGGAAAAATGCTTTCGGTAATCTTCTACAAACTCTAAAAGCGGATGGCCGACATATTCAACTTTATAATTGAATTTCTTGTAAAAATCTGCCTCGAAAGGAAGGATCACGATCATCTTATCAATATCGCGTTTCAAAGCGTGCGCGCGGCCTTCCTTCCATGCCCATATCTGAGGAGAAATATAATAGATGGTTTTGTAGCCTCCTCTCCTCGCCCATTTTGCAATGCGCATATTAAAGCCCGGATAATCAATAAATATCAATACATCCGGCTGAAACTGCTGAATATCTTTTTTACAAAATGAGATGTTTTTGAGGATGGTTGCGAGGTTCATGATCACCTCTTTAAAACCCATAAACGCCAGCTCGCGGTAATGCTTTACAATTTCGGCGCCCTGTTGCTGCATAAGGTCACCGCCCCAGGCACGGATTTCCGCATTGGCATCTAACTTTTTAATTTCCTTTACCAAGTTAGAACCATGCAGATCGCCACTTGCTTCACCGGCAATAATGTAGTATTTCATACATCAGCAGATGGACTTCTCAGCCCAAGCTCAACCCCGAAATAAGTGTAAATGATATACGCTGCGCAAACAAAAGTAAAGGCAATTACACCTTTGGCCGTAGCATCTGCCTTAAATTTTGTGTAATAATTCACTACGAAAAGGTTGAGGCCCAAAGCTACAATCAGCAAGGTAGATTCGCCCAGGAATGCTTTGCCGAACATGGCTTTAATTACAATAGTATTAAGCACATAAAGCGCTCCGAAAGCCGCCGCGGTGATCATCAGCGCAAGGCTAAATCCGAAGAAAAAATTATTCTTTTTAAACATTTGTTTCCCAATCTTTTAAAGTTGCAATAGCCTGATAAGCAGTAAGATCGAACTGTACGGGAACTATGGAAACGTAACCGTTCGCCAAAGCCCATTCGTCAGTATCTTCGCCTTTATCGTAATTTACAAAATTGCCTATGAGCCAGTAATAATTGCGGCCATGCGGATCTGTACGTTCATCAAATTTCTCTTCCCATTTGGCATTCGCCTGCCTGCAAACCCTTATACCGCGAATTTTATTTTCCGCAATATCAGGAATATTCACATTCAGCAGCACACCTTTAGGCAATGGATTTTTCATTAATTTCTGTGTAATCTCACGCGCAAACTTAGCCGCGGTCTTCATATCGGCCTGGTGCGAAAAATTTCCCAGCGAAAAACCAATGCTTGGTATGCCTTCAATAGCGCCTTCCACAGCCGCGCTCATAGTACCGGAATATATTACGTTGATGGATGAGTTTGAGCCATGATTAATTCCTGAAACTACCAGATCGGGCTTATGATGAAGTACTTTGGAAACGGCCAGCTTTACACAATCTGCAGGCGTGCCACTGCTCTGGTAACATGGTATGCCCTCAAATACTTTTACAGGATCTAACCGCAAAGGCTTGGCAACTGTAATTGCATGGCCCATACCACTTTGCGGGCTATCTGGCGCTACAACAACCACATTACCAAGCGGTTTTACTGCTTCAACCAAAGCTGCGATTCCCGGTGCGGTGATGCCATCATCGTTGGTAACTAATATGGTAGGTTTTTTCTGAGTCAAAGCAATATTTATTGATACGAAGCAAATTTACAATAAAGAGTTATGGGTTATGAGTAATGGGCTACGAATTATCGATTTCTTTATACATTTTGCCCGAATTCCATATATATAGGGTATAAAAAATGCTTCTCGGTTTTTGACAGTCCATTCATAGCTGCAACCTCAAAGCAGGAAAACTTGCAAATATCGCCCAAATCCTTTCCCTGCCGGGCCGCAATTTAAACGCTGATTATTAGTGTTCTGCCAGTACAAAGAGCCATCGAAATAAAGGCATTTTTCAACCTATGTATATATGGATTTTCCTGCCGGGAATATTAAAACCTGCTGTTCTTGAGCGCTTTGAAACTAACTTTTTTGAAAAACATGATACTTAAAAAAAACAGATGTTCAGTAGAAAGCTGTTATGCGGTTTAAGTGAAAAATGCCCGGAGTTGAAAATTAAAAGTTAAAATGTAAATGGTGAGCAACAGGCAGCTGCGGGAAAAAAGCAAGCTAATTTCTGCAGGAAACTGTTAAAGCATTTTTTCACTGTTGCAGATATGGACTTAAGATGTTGTCCATTTATATATGAAACCTTTTGTATTCTTCAAAAACGCACAAACAGCTCATTAATATAAACTTACAAGATAAACCAGGCGTAAATAAAAATAGCTGCCTAATAAGAAGGCAGCCATTTTCAACCCTTTGAAAGTATTATTCAATTAATGATGGTGCAGCTCGAAAGAGTGTTTTGCAGTAGCTGTTTTACCCGCTTCATTTTCAGCAAAAACTACAAAATCTACCTTTTGCTCATCGGGCATATCTTTTGCCACATAGTAAGATTCAAATGTAATGGTTGCGCTGTGCGAGTGGCGTTTTAAATACCAGAGCGTATCTTGCTGAGGCTGTGCAATAAACCAGCAATACGCTTCATGCAGTTCATGCTGGTCCTTAATTACAACATTTACGCTAATGGTATCTCCTAAATCATAATGGCTCTGCTTAGGATCGTTAATAGTAATGGTTGGCGGCGTGGAATCATCTTTTTTATGGTGATCATCATCTTTTTTACAGGCCGAAAACAGCACCGGAACAGCCAATGCAGCTAAAAGTAAATTATTAAAT
>DAIUCM010000007.1:0-58702 GCA_036846145.1 Bacteroidota bacterium | reverse complement strand
CACTTACTTTCTTTATTAACTATTATAACAAATCATTAGATTTTTAACATGACCATAAATTTACTTTTATGTTTTGTGTTAGTTAGAGCGACTGGCAGGAATTATAATGTACTGGCTATCAATACTATATTTTCCTCTTCTACCCTGTTTCTTATTTATACGTTGTTACGTTTCCATGTATCCAGTGTTTGCTCTGGTCCCAGCCTGTGTAGTCAATCTGCCAGATGTACACATTGTTGAAAGGGTCATTATCTTTATAAATTCCGTTCCATTGCCGGTACTTGTCCGATGCTTCGAAAACAACCTGTCCCCAACGGTTAAAAACTTTCAGGTTAAAATCTTTTACAAAAACGGGCATTACACCCCAAACATCATTTATACCATCACCATCGGGCGTAAAAGCGTTCGGCGCATATACTACAGGTTCCTGCACCAGGTAAATTTCGTTCGATTCGCTTATTACGCCGGTAAGGGCTTCTTTCGCAATGATCTTGTACCAATAAGCGCCCCAGTTTATATTTAATTTATCATCGGTAAAGCTCACCGAAAGGCCGGGCAGCCGGGCTACAAGCGTATCTGTGTTGCGATCATCATGCCGCACAACTGTATAGTCATCCACAGCATTCCGCCAGTTTATATAAGGGTTCCATTTTAATTCGTTCTCAAATGGTTTGGCCGCACCTTTCAGCAGAATGGTACAACTGTTTTCGCCTGGCATGCTGGTATAGCCGCACTGGTTGGTAACCGTCATTCTATAACAGTAAGAATTTACTTGTACGTTAACATTTGAGTCAATAAAGTATTTCTGGCTGCGTGTATATATGGATTTATATAGCTTGAAACTATCTTTGCTGAAATTGATCCTGCGATAAATGTTATACGATTTGAAATCCTCTTCGGGCGCTTCTTCCCACTCCATCAGCACAGCATTATTTTCCTTTACGGTAACTCTGGTAATATATGGCTGCGCCGGCTCGAAAGGAATTGACGGATCGGAATTTATATAATAACTGCGCTGGCCGCGGAAGCCGCAAATATTTACGCCAGTAAAATAGTACCTGTAATGATTTACAGCATGTTCGAAGGCTTTTTCATCTGTTATGAACTGCCTTGTATCGTTTCGGCGAATTGTATCAATTACAGTTTCTGTACTGTCGGGATTTTTACGGATAAACAGGTAATAAGCGAAATATTTATCGGTTGTAAAATCACCGAAATTTATACGCAATGTGTTCTCATCCAGCCGATCCAGGCAGGCCATGGCAGGTGGAGCAGGCGTTGGAGGCGGCACAACTATTATCTTAATTTTAGATAAAGTTTTCTTGTAAATAGGGCAGCCATTGTCTTCCACCCATAAATCAACGGTTTGTGTATCGCCGGTTATATGCCCGCAATTGGTTATCCAGTTAAATTCAGTTTCGAATTTCGCTTTAGCCCTGCCATCTTTTAAAGTAGCAAAAGGCTCTTTGATCTTTGCATTTTCACCGAAAACTGTTCCGCTGTATTTAAAATTTAACGAATCCCTGTTCGGATCTGTAATTATAACAGGAAAATTTAACGTGTCGGTAGCATTTACTATATATGTTTTGTTAAGAGCGGCACTGTTGTAAACCGGCGCCTGATTTGTGTTACATGAGCTTACGGTAAGCTGCAGATCGAGCCTTACTTCACCAAGTTTTGTGCCTTTCCTGTATTCTTCTACCCTTATTGCAATGGCATAAACACCCTGCCGGGTTGGTGTAACATTCAGCTGGCCGGTATTAATGTCAATAAGCAGCTTTGGGTTACCATCCATTATATTTCCGTACAGGCTGTAGCCATTCTGCCATTGTACTTCCGGGTAACGATACGGGTACCTGGCTGCATTGCCTGCATATAGCAGCGGGTAATCCTGCTGGCCGTCGTCATTCGGGCTTTTGCTGTCGGTAAATCCTTTCAATGGCGTTACCAGGCTGTAAACCAGTGAGTCGCCATCGGCATCGGTAACATCGTAATTAAATGAAAAAGGATTGTTAACACATAATAATGTAAGCGGGTTACGGTTAAAAACCGGTGTGGAATTTATAATATTAACAGGCGGAATTTCCATGTAGTAAACTTCGCCGGTAGCGCCGGGCTGGTTACCTACCACAATGTTCTGTATAATGGTATTACGGCAGCAGCGTTCCCAGCTAAAGTAATAACCTGCTTTACTGTTGTACACCTGCGGATCTAAACTGATCTGCGCCTTATAGGTTCCAATGCTTGTACAGCCGGTTGGTATGTTTATACAGTTATCTCCGACAAAAACAAGCGGCTGGTTACTTATAATGTTGCCCATGTAAATACGGCTCACCTGCCTGTCATCAGCTTTATCATACATGCCCGCAACAAGATTTTTATTGAAATCGGCAATACCATTTTCACAATCTCTGAAAACCCTTAAAGTTAATTCGTACTGCGTGCCGCTTACGTGCCGAAGGCTGAAATTACCGCCAACAAGATGCGAAGCATTCAGCCGGAAAGTTAGGAACATCAGCAGCAGCATTACCGAAGTTTTATTCAGTATTATGCTGCGGATGGTTCGTAAAGCATTTGTAATGGCTTCCATTGCTGAAAATAAAACCGGTGAAAATAAGATTAACAATGCAGCACTATAAAGGTGCGGATTTTTGCCAGAAACATTTATTCTTAAAAAATTAGCTATCTCAAGCCATGGCCCATATATATAAGCCGCTGGAAATACTTCGCGGATCTGGCAATGCAAACCAATGGGGAAATTATTATCCGATGGTTGCTGTTTCACTGGCTTTTCCATTCTTCAGCTATTAGTTTTTGTATTTATTACGCAGAAAACAAGGAAAAGGTGGGCAGGAATTATGTACTTCAAGCAATTAATTTAAACCAAAAACAGCTAAGCACATCTCCGCCTGTAATAAGCAAAAAAGCCGCAGAATAAAAAATCCGGCGGCTTTCTGTACAAAAGGAAAAAGCAAATTGAAGCAGCAACTATAAAACCTTAGCAGTATCGGCGGGAGCTTTTTTATGGCAATCCTTTTTTGGTTTCACATCGCCAATCTTATTACATGATATTGCAATAAAAGAAACAGAAACGAGCGCGACAAACATTAATTTTTTCATAGCTTTAATAATTAGTGATTTTTATAAATTTTAGCTGTGTAACAAACTTTTATATTTGCTATTACGCAAGGCTAAAAAAAATGGTGGGGTGAACTTAAAAAAAATCTATTTTGCCGATTTGCTATTTGCTATAGTTATAAGCATCTGAGAAAAATATCGTTAAAATTCTATATATAATTTCTTCAGAAATCGGGCTGGCTTGTTATTTTAAATTTGCAAAACCTAATTGGCTTACAAACCATATGGAAAAAGTAAAAGCTAAAGGATTATTCAAAGCATTTTTCACCAATATTATATATGCAATAAAGCCAGGTTTTTTAACGCTCATAAAACTGGATTTTATAAGCAATTTTAATTTGATATCTGAATTGCGAATAAAACGTTTCACAATCGCAATACATGCCCAAATTAATTTGAATATTAATGGGTTATTTAATTGAAAAGTGAATGATTGCTGGTAACGAATAATTTGTACTATTTTACCAGCTGGTTATAGAGGCTATTAAGTGTTTCGGCAGGATCTATACATAAGCCAGGGTGTACTTTAGAGGTTTGCACAATTGTGCTGCGGGTTGCTGTAAGCCAGCGAAACCGCGATGCTATGGGCAGCTTTCCAATTGTCCCACCTTCCATTTTACCTTTACAAATGCGCTCAAAAGCACGAATCCTTTCAGTGATTTCTGCTACATCAGCTGCGTCATAGAGGCTGCGAATACGGGCTTCGTTTATCTCATACATGGTACGCAAAAAACCCTGCGAGGAACAATATAAAATAACACCGGCGTTAATGAATTCATCTCTCTCAACACGCGGTACAATACGTATAACCGCGTACTCAAATAAGTGCCTCTCTTGCATCATTCGCTCCTTTTACAAAAATTTCTGAAGCTTGTAACCTGTTTGTTAAATAGGTAATATATGCCTGGCGGTGCGCTTCTGCTGTTTCAAACGGCGAGTCTGTTACAAGCCATTCATCAGGAATAAGCCCAACAACTTCTGTAATATTATCGGTTGTAAGTAAATGCTTTAGTTCGGCATCAACAGCATCCAGCTGCAGCGCCTGTGGCAACAAAACGTGCTCCTTAATCTGCAAAAATGGTTTTATCGATTGCTCCTGCCAGTTTTCCCAGGTATGGTGGAAATACAGTGAAGCGCCATGATCTATGAGCCACAATTCCTTATTCCACATCAGCATGTTGGTGTTTTTATCTGTACGGTCCACATTCGTGAGCAGGCAATCGAGCCACACAATCTGCGAAGCTTGCCTGGCATCAATTACTGTAACAAGCGGATCATAAGTTATGGAACCTGAGAGATAATGCAGCGCAAGGTTAAGGCCTTCACTTGCTCTTAAAAGGTCCTGTATTTCTTCGTCCGGTTCGGTACGGCCAAATGCTTCATCCAGGTGAGCAAAAACCAGCTCCGGCATCTTTAAACCTAAAATACGGGCAATTTCTCCGCCTATCAGATCTGCAATAAGCGCTTTAACACCTTGCCCGGCACCCCGGAATTTAAGTACATATAAAAAATCATCATCAGCTTCAACAATTGCAGGTAACGAGCCGCCTTCGCGCAAAGGCGTAGCATAACGAATTACATTTACATGCCTTAATTGCATTTTACTATCCATAAAAATACTGCTTACAAAAATATACAGGTTTGCGAAATAAAAATTAACTATTTCGCAAACCTGCAAGCGCAAGCAAAGTTCTCTTTCTTGCTAAAATAAAAATAAACTGCCAAAAAACTACATCCTATCAAGCCGTATTGGAATGGTCATTCGTACATTCACAGCTTTCCCCTGTACCTTACCTGGTTTCCAGGCTGGCATTGTTTGAAATATCTTTTTTACTGATTCGGAAATTGCTTCTGTTGGTGCGCGTTTTACTTCAATTTCTTCCAGCAATCCGTTTGATTTTACTATCAATGATACAAACAATCTGCCGGTAACGTCCTGCTGATTTAGCGGAAAACGAAATGCTCTCCTGATAAAATTCATCATACTATCATGGCCGCCCGGAAATTCAGGCATTTCATCGGCGAAATCATAAATATTATCTTCATCTTCATAAGTTAAGGCTACTTCACCAGATATTACCACTCCGGAAGTTACTTCCATAATTTCTACTGTGGTGTCACTTGTAAAATGGCTTGTGCTAAGCTGTGGTTTTCCCATTAACATGTTGTCACATTCAACATTCGGGTCAGATGTACCATTATGTGAAAAAGTTACATCATCTGGCAGAGCTACATCACCTAGCGTATTATATACGGTTAAATCAATTCCACCAAGTGGCGGCGGCACTGGCATACCAACTGTTGCAGACTCTGTTTCATCAACTATTTCAATTTTTTCTATTTTACGATTATTGCCATTGTTATCTACACAGCTGAAGAGTGTTGTACCGAATGCGATAAATATTGCCATTAGGAGCGTTTTAGCCGGTGAAACATGGAACAGCTGCTGCTTTGGTATGTGTATAATGATGGATTGCAGCTGCGCATGATTGAATCTTCCGCAAACGCGCTCTTTACTATGTTTCTGCAAATACCTGATAATGTCCTCATCTGGCCAGGAGGTAAAGTCTACAACGCTTTTGTTGCATGAAGAACAAATTCTGCCTTGCGCAACGGGCGTCATTTTGTTCCAGTCTTCGTGGCATGGCTTAGGGATGGAGATTTTCATATTGCCGGCTTTTAGTGTTAATGAAATAATTTATTCCCTAATGATAAGCTTGTAGAAATTGCTGAAACCTCTTTTTTCCGGATAATACATTAGCTGAGCAACGGCAGGTGTAATCCTGTAGTTTCCTGGTATTTGCGCCTTTAATAAATAAGTGTATTCATACTCACCAGGCTGCAGCGTTGTTACCATTAAGGCCAGCTTACTGTCGCGCATTTCTCGGTGTGTGTACCAGTCTGAACCATTTTTCGGCATACCGTTATATGCAGCTTCTTCGGCAATAATATATCCTTTGGTATCACGAATAAATTCGCAGCCAGCCGGGATGGGATCTTCAACCAAAACATAATCCTGTTTTTTAGCGGTATTCACTTTTACTTTTACAAGAATTTCATCTCCCGGTTTTATTGCTTTTTGTTCCAGCATTATTTTCTTGTAGATTACTTTACCGTTGAAATCTTTTTTAGGCAGGATCTTATAATATTCGCGTGATATGGTAAACAGGTTATCTTTTTGCAGTTCGGCGATTTTAGCGGTTTGCTTGTCGGAAAGATTTAAATAGTAGCTTACCCTGGCCGACATAAACCATTGCCCCTCGCCTTTCTGACGAATCTCTATGGTATTGCTGCCGTAATTCAGAACCGCGCCAGGATCGCCGCCAATTTCAGCATCAGCGCTTGCTAATAGCGACTGTTCTGTAAATGTTAAGGTTCTGCCTGCTTTGTAGGCTTCGGTTCCGTTAACCTTGTATTCGCCTATATGCCTGCCATTTGCAAAAACATCCAGCCTATATTCGGCGTTTAATTCTTTCTTAATCAAACCGTTCAGGGCAAAAATGCACATGGCAGTCTGCCGTGTGTTATGCCATGCGTTTCCTTCTCTTTGCAGCATTATCCATCGCGCGGCCGGAACAATCAGTTTATTATCGGGGCTGGTAAGCAGCAAGGCTTTTATAACATTTGCTGTAGCTTCCACAGGATCGTTCTGCCAGTTGTAGTAGTGGCCTTTTGGCGTTTGCGACCAGGTTACTGTTTCATCCTCATAAACCGCTGCTTTTTCCAGGTCATTAACCAGCTTTTTGATCATTTCTGTATCGCCGGCATAATACGCAGCCTGTAACCACATGGCCCTTGTATAATTATTATCTGAAGATGAAGGCATGTATCTATGCTTCTTCCAAAGATCTTTCATGCCGCACTGCATGGCAACCATCATTTTATATGCGAATGATTGTGCATCGGCCTGGCTGCCAATAATGATCTGGGAACGCAAAGCATCGAGCCCATTCTGGTAAGCCGCATCCGGAACATAATAACCTGCAGAGCGTGCCAGGTTAAAGCCATAGCAAACATAAGCAGTCATAAATGCATTCGGGCGATCGTTCTGCCACCAGCCCCAGCTGCCATCTTTATTCTGCAGCTCCGCAAGCCTTGTTGAGCCTCTTGTAACCATTTTATTTAGCTCTTCAGGTGTAAAAGTTGATGTATAATCGCTGCCGAGTGTTTCCATTGTTTTTATAGCGAGAACAAGCGGAATAAACCGGCTCATAGTTTGTTCCACGCAGCCATAAGGGTAAGAAATCAAACTGTTCATGGAACTTAGCAGTGCAGATGCCATAGATGGTGAAACATTTACTTCCAGCTTTGCAGATCTTAAATCAACTTCTTTACCTATCTCAAAATTTACTTTCCTGCTCCTTTCGCTGTTATGTTCAACCACCAGCGGTTCAGAAACTTCCAGGCCATAAGGTTGAACCGGAACTTCAGCCACCATTGCATCAGATTCTACATCGGTAAGCGCTTTTACGGTTAATTTTGCATGGTTTATCAGCTTTGACTCAACCTGCCAGTCAACTCTTGCCTCGCCGCCTGCCTTTACCATAACTATTTTTTCCATACCGGCTATATGCAGCCCATTGGCTTCGAGGCTGATTTTTACAGCTTTATCTTCATTTAAGTAATTATGGATATTTGTTGCAACCAGCAATGTATCGCCCAGCGTAATAAACCGTGGTGTTTCCATTCGCACCAGCAGTTCTTTGCTTACTTTTATATTCGCAGTTGCCTGCGCGGCCTTCGCATCTGCCGTAACTACGCGTGCTGTAGTTTGCCAGCCGGTTAGGTTATCGGGCATAAATATTTGTATTTCCGCATAGCCGCTATCATTGGTCATCAGTGTATTATTCCATAAAATGAGGTCTTTAAAGTTTTCGCGAATTGATGCTTCATTAAACTGCTGCGCATCTGTTGGTATACGAATAGGATTTATACCCGGTGCACCACCCATTTTAATGCCATCTACATAATAAATATTTGAATTGTACCTGCCGCCTTTACCTGAGATTCCATGATCTGTTGATACTACTCCGCTGGAACTTGCTACTACTGAATTCACGCTTCTTGTAGCTAAAGAGCTTATCTCTTTCATGGCCATTACTTTACCCTGTGTAGTTTGGTCTCTGTTTAATTGTGGGTCAGCATAGTGTCTAATAACTACTTCCTGAGTTCTGTTATGCCCATCTTCTATTTTCATTACTACGGGTATGGGCATTTCAACAGTCATGTCATGTTTTAAGGTAATGCCTTTTATTTCCATATCCGGATACCCGATATATTTAATTACTAGGTCATAATTACCAGGGTTTACCGGCCCAAGCATAAAGTTGCCGCTGTAATCGCTTTGTTTTGCAGCCTTTCGCACTCCATTCTGCATCAGGAATATTGTTGCAACGCTAAGCGGCACCCTGTTTTCATCTAACACCCTGCCTTTTAAAAAAGCCTGGCTTGTGCCGGAATTATTGTATTTGTATTGGCCGTTCGCCGGATCAAACTGTATAGTTACCAGATCATTATTCAGCATTTTCATTTTAGCTGAAGAAGACATTGCTATATTGATCTCCATATTGTTGCGTTCAGCGAGGGAAATAGCTTCTATGCGCTGGTATTGAAAATCCATATAGGCTACCGCTATAAAATACTTCCCACGTTTAATTTTTCTAAAAACGCATTCGCCATTGTTTGCAGTTGCGCTGCAGTATTGAAGCGTTCCCTGCTCATTATAAAGCCTTACCGTGGCAAAAGCCAAAGGTATATTACCCTCGGCATTATTTACTTTTACCCTTAATCCTGCATCGTTACCTGATATGAAAATATTGCCTGATAGTTCCAAACCCTGGGTCCAGTATGCAGGTGAAAACGCATGTTGCGTATTTGTCGCTGCATCTGCAATATGCTCGTATTGATCTATATCCGATTCATTAGGAATGGCAGCATTAAGATTGATTTTTTTGTTATTTATGCGCAAATGGTGGATTATAAGTTTGCGTTTGCCATTGCTGAATACAATATCTACATGGCTAACATTTGGATTAAAGCCCGAAATATAATAATGGCCGTTCACATCTGCATAAAAAGTGCTTCCGTCAATCTGTATCTGCGCAAAAGGCACTGTAATTCCAGTTTGGTAATCAATAACATAACCTTCAATGGATGTACTTTTAGCATCTACCTTGGCCACCTGGTAATAGGCGTTATTGCCCATGAATGTTCTTCTGCTGTAATCGCTTCCCAATTGCCTGGCGCGCCACATAATGGTTTCCCTGCTTACCAGCGTACTGGCAATTACAGCATTAGCGGGCATTGCATCGTAAAATGTAACTGCTTTAACCTTCTCCTCATCTATAAAAATATCGGTTATTGCAGGCGTTTTGTCGGACCCGAGCGCATAAATACTTTCATCTGCCGTACCTAGAGAAATATTTGCATTTGCTACCGGTTTTCCATTAGCATCTGTTACTTTTACTTTCGCGGTTGCCTTATCGCCAGGTTTGTATTTTTCCTGGTCGAAATCTACTTCAACATTCAGTTTTTTCCTTTCGGATTGAATGCTGAATGTCTGAGATTGCTGGTAGAGATATCCATTATGGATGGCTGCTACATAAAATTCAGCCTCGCCTGCTAACCCGGCTTTAAAGGTTAATTTTATCTCACGACACATGCCTGAATCGCGCCCCGAAATATCTTTATATCCATTGAACCGGTAAGAATTGTAATCGCCTAAAAAACTGCTGTTCAACATTATTAATACATCGGCCGAAAAAGGCACATATACCAGCGCAGTTACCATTTCGCCCTCTTTATACAGCTGCTTATCGGTTAATATTTTTATAGTATGCCGGTCGGAATTATACCACATGTTAAACGCTTCTGCGGTATCCAGCACTGGCAAATTCAGCTTAAGCAAAGCTGTTTCCGTGCGGTTATAAAGCACCAGGTCCTCGGGAATTTCTTCATAGAAATTCTTATTGGTCATGGCAGGGCGCTTCTCATCAGTTACTTTCCTGGCTTCCAGCTCAACAAGGTAATTACCGGTTTTTACAGGAAGAAACTTGTAATTGGCGTAACCGTTGCTATCGGTTATTTTTACACGAGCACTTTGCTCCTTTATTTTAGACTTATTTTTAAGATAGAAAAACTTAGATTTTACATAGGCTTTCACAGGTTTTCCGTTTAAATCTACCGCCCTGGTATAAACCAGTGCTTCCTCACCCGGCTTAAAGTAATTTTTTTGTAACCAGGCAGAAAGCTGCAGATCATTATATGCAACCAAACAGCTTGTGCTTGCGCTTATACTCCGGCGGCTGGCATCAGAAACATATACAATAATGGTATATTCATAATTGTACTTGGAATTTGCCGGCGTATTATAACTTACCTGGCAGCGTCCCGATTTTCCAATACTTGTTTTTCCTGTGGTTACAACTTCGTTACCTGTATTATTGCTATAGTTATAATTTCCGGTACCGCTTGGCGATGAAATTACAAGATTTATTTTCGCTTTCTGATCTTTACCTGCACCAAGCTGGTTATCTGCCGCGTGAACTTTTCTTCTTAACACCTGGTAAACCACTTCGGCATTTTCTACTGCTGCACCAAAAAGGTACTTTGCATCCACTGTTGCTGTAATTTTTTCTCCCGATTTATATTGAGGTTTTTCTAACTTTACATTTACTACAAACTCCGGCTTTTTGTATTCTTCAACTGAAAATGTGGCTGTATAGCTGAACTTTGTATTAATGAGGTTGGCAGTAAGTCGCCAGCTGCCAAGCGCTGCGTTTTCATTCAGTAAAAAGCTATCGCTGAAATTGCCATTCTTATCGAGCTTTGCATAACCTTTGCCTGCCTCCTGCCCTTTCGCATCAGTCAAAATCCATTGCAGCGAATCTTTCATCACCTGGAAATTCCGGATCACTTTTTCTCTGAATATACCCTGGAAATACACCCACTGCACCGGTCGGTAAACAGGCCTGTCCGTATAAACATATCCCCTGGAGTTTTCCTGCCTTATATTCTGGCTATTAAAGCTGCTGATTGCTGTTTTAGCCGCAGTCATTTTATTTCCTCCGTAGGTGATAAAAACAGGCAGATTTTCCATCTTATTATAAAAATAAAATGAATCGGGTAACTTAAGCAATGCTATACCGCGCTTATAGGTTGTAGCTTCTTCCAGCAAACCATTTTTGTAATTACCTATATATGCTTTGAAATCTTCCAGCACAAGGCCGGTACGCTTATCTGTTACAAATGCCAGCGCCTCATTGCCAACCACGCGTGTAAGAATGGCATAATTGGTTACAAAAACAGGAATACACACTACATGATTGTGATAAATGGCTTCAGCAAGGTAAGCGCCTTCCTTAAGCTTCCCGAAACTGATTACCCGGTTCGTATGCCTTACAACGCTTTCGTCCCAGCTTTGGAGTACATGCAAACCGGTAAGCATGCGGTCGGGAATGGACTGGCTGAAGTCGAAAATATTATTTTTAACAAACAGCTCGTACGGATTTTCTACGCTGTATAAAACCATGCGTATAAAAACTTTGTCGTTGCCGTTGTTTGGCAAATCAAGATTAGCAAGCAGGTTAACACTTACTTCGTCCTTATCGGTAAAGCCCTTGTTAACGTGTAAATAAATTTGCGGGTTTGATATTGCCTGGGCGTTACTACAGATAAACAAAGTAGTAACGAATGTGAGTAAAGCGCAGAAAAACAGATTTCGCATAGCACCATATTTTTAGGTTTAGCAGAAAATTACTGTTTGTTACAAGCTTTAAAAAAGATGTTTTACCTGCTTTATCGGCCTGATTATGTGCGCGCGCTTCTCCGGAGTATAAATTTGTTTGCAGGATTTTTCTACCGGCTAAGCACATATATGGCAGGGACAAAAAATGCTTCGTATCGGGAAAAACAGGAATAAAAACAGCGGTATTAATTTAGTTTCAAATCATTTCCGGGCAAATGCAGCATACATTCAGGTTAAAAAAAGAGTAATATTTTTTGATAAGTTTCGAAAATTGTTGCTAAGTTTAAACAGTAATAAATATATTTCCCGATTGACTTAAATTTCACAGTTTACCTCAGGATAATTTCTTCCGGCAAAAAGCTATTGTACAAAATAATGGTAAAAATAAATTAAAAAATCATGGAAGAACCAAAAGAAGTTGATAAGGAATATGCTGAAAATGAGAAACGCCGCGGAGCCAATGAAGGTATTTCTAAA
The DNA here is from genome assembly GCA_036846145.1 of Bacteroidota bacterium. GTDB lineage: Bacteria > Bacteroidota > Bacteroidia > CAILMK01 > CAILMK01 > DAIUCM01. The sequence continues at coordinate 46,341 of DAIUCM010000007.1, read as the reverse complement.
GCAGGCCTTATATGGTTTTTCTTTCTGCAGGTTATTGCCCTGGTTTTTATATTCCTGTACCTGTTAGATAAAGGCACTTATGGCTGGACCCTGTTCTGCGTGATACCTTTTTCAATTGGCCTTACTATTGGTGTTTTCGTAAAAACGTATTATTCCAAAAAGCTTATAAAAGGCACTGGTTTAACACTTGGCATCCTGTTCATACTAAGCCTTTTACTGCTTTTTGCCGGATTTGAAGGTGCCATTTGTATTATAATGGCCGCGGGCATTATAGGCGCGCCGGCACTGGCTGGCATGTTTGTCGGCTATTTGATCAGGGATGCGCATATAATTTATGTACTAGCCATCATATTTTTTACAAACAGCTCATCATACGTTTATGATATAAATGATAAAACGAAGGTAAATTCCGTTACATCGCGCAGTATGCAAATAAATGCTTCTGCAGAAACGGTGTGGAGAACCTTAACAAACCCGGTCGGTTTTTCAGAGATCAATAACCTGTTTTTTAAATCGGGCGTGGTACATCCGGTGAGTATGCAGTTACAGCAGACACAGGATGGTTGTTTTTTATTCTGTAACCTAGACCATGGTAAAGTGAGTTTGCCTGTTACGGAAATTGATACTTTTCGCCGTTTACGCTTCTCCGTTCCGGATACCATTGCTCCAATGCGCGAACTTTCCTTATACGATTCGCTCGATGCAAAACATCTTCGTGGTTATTTCGCTGCCAGCTATGGTGAATTTGAAATTGAACCCGTGAATAATAACAGCTGCCGGTTAATTGCGAGAACATCATACACTTATAAAATTACACCTGCATTTTACTGGCGCTGGTGGTCAGATTACCTGGTAAACGTAATGCATAAGCATGTATTGGAAGATGTAAAAACCATGGCAGAAAAATCTGTAAATCAACCTGATGGCCACTGATTACGAATCGCTTTTCGACAATTTCGCGCGGTATTATTTCCTTACCGATTTTGTTTCATTGGGAATGGCGCAAAGTGTTAGAAGAAAAGCAATTGAGAGATCGGAACTAAAAGCCGGCAGCACAGTGATAGACCTGATGTGCGGTACGGGCAATAACATCCGTCATTTGAGAAAAATGCTTGGCGCCAGGTTTAATTATATTGGTATTGATGCATCAGAAAAAATGATTTTTATTGGAAAAAAGAGAACGGCAGATCATGAAAATTACGATTTCATGAAGAGTGATGTTCTGGATTTTAATAATGATGATATTAAGGCAGACCATATTATATGTACATACGGGCTTAAATGTATTGAAGAGAACCAGTATAAAATTTTTGCGGACCAGATCAACAGGCTGCTTGCTGTTGGTGGAAAAATAACATTAACCGAATTTCAATCGCCAAAAAATCCTGTTATCAAGGCTATTTTCAATACATATCTTAATGTTTTTTATTCGGCGCTTTGCCTGGTTTTTTGTGGCAACAATGCACCTGTAAAAACTTTAATGCGCTGCTTATCTGCACCCATTAATACAGCACTGCTCCTGGAATTGCTAAGGCAGCGAGATTTTAATATCCATTTTGAAAGAAGCTGGAACGACAGTGTAATTAATATTTATGGCATTAAGCAAGCACATCAAAATCATTAAACTTATTGGTTGACCGAAACAAAATTATCTGAAAAAACAGTGCAGATGCTCAACCGTAAAATCGCTTTTATTCTCATTGTTGAGGTTCTTTTATCCGTTTCTTCACTTTACGCCCAGCAATACAATTTCCGCAACTACTCCGTGGCGGAAGGTTTGCCGCAAAGCCAGGTGTACGCTATCTGCCAGGATAAACGCGGTTTTATATGGTTCGGTACGCGCGGCGGCGGCGTAACAAAGTTCGACGGCCTTACTTTTACAACCTATACGGAGAACGACGGCCTGGGCAGTAATTTCATCAACACCATTATAGAAGATAAATCAGGAAATATCTGGATCGGAACAGAAGCAGGTTTGCATATATACAACGGTCAAAAAATGCTTCAGCTTGCGCCCGATAATGATACGCAGGCATTTTCTGTAACAAGCTTATATGAAGATAACCAGGGAAATATCTGGATCGGTACGAATAACGGGAGCCTTTACAAATATCACAACAGGAAAACCACAAAACACATGCTGCCGGGCAACAAACCGTTCCCGCGCATTAACAGTATTATAAATTACAGAGATACAATTTACATTGGTACACAAAACGGACTTTTTCGTAAACATGGTAACTGGCAGGATGCGCTTTCCACCAAAAACGGACTTTCATCCAGCATCATCAGCGCCATGACGACAGATAAAACCGGCAAATTGTGGCTGGCAACTTACTCCGGCGGTGCATGCGTGTATAATGGCCAAAGCTTCAAGGCATATAAAATGAAGGATGGCCTGGCTGGAAATACTTTAATGAGTGTTCTGGCAGATAAACAAGGCAGGATGTGGTTTGGCAGCGGCGGAAATGGTTTGAGCAGGTTTGATGGCGACACTTTTAAGACCTTTACAGAACGCGAAGGCCTGTGTGGAAACGTGGTAATGAGCCTTTTGCAGGATGCGCAGGGAAACATCTGGATCGGCAGCAGTGGCGGAGGCGTTTCCCGGCTTGATAATGAAAGATTTATACGTTTTACGCAGGAAAGCAGCCAGATGGGCGACCAGGTGTATGCCATTCACCAGGATAAAAACGGCCTGTATTGGTTCGCATCATCATTTGGCGGCGTTACTACTTACGATGGAAGGATTTACCGCACTTACCGAAAACAAAGCGGTTTCACCAACAGCAAAGTACGAAGCATTTTTGAAGATAAAGACGGGAATTTATGGTTCGGCACTTTGGGTGATTTCGCTTACAGGTTCGATGGAAAAAGATTCACAAATTTAACCCGAAAGGATGGCGTTTGCGGAAATTTTGTGAACAGCATAACTGAAGATAAAGAAGGCAACATATGGCTGGCAACGGCTGGCGGAGGCGCTTGCGTAATTCCATATGCAGGCAACGCAAAAAATGCTTCCAAACGCAAAACTTTCCGCAACAAAGAGCTTGGAACCGACCGTATTTTTAGTGTGATTGCAGACGCAAACGGGAGCATCTGGCTGGGAACTTCCGGCAATGGAATAATTCGTATCCGAAACTGGGCGGACAGTAACATCAGTATACAGAAATTTACGCAGGCAAATGGTTTCCCGGCCAAAACGGTTCGTTGTATGGTTTTAGGCAACGATGGTTTCCTCTATGCAGGCACCGCAGGCAGCGGAGTGATTAAAATAGCGCCTATGCAAAACCCTGTTTTTCTGCAATACGGCAAGAAGAATGGCTTAAGTTCAGATAATATTTATTCGCTTGTTTTTGATGATGAGGACAATCTCTGGATTGGTTCTGAAAAAGGACTGGACAGATTTCCCACAAGTAAAAATAACAGCGCAAACAAGGTAAAACATTACGGCAAAGCGGAAGGCTTTACAGGTATAGAAACCATACAGGGCGCAGCAGCAAAAGACAGGAATGGAAGGCTGTGGTTTGGCACAATAAATGGCACCACGAGCTTAGATCCGGCATTGGATGAACCAAATCCTGTTCCGCCGCAGGTGCATCTTACCGGCGTAAAACTTTTCTTTAAAAATATTGAAGAAACAGGCTTTGGAAAATCGCTAGGCGAATGGTTTTCCCTTCCCGAAAAACTTGAATTGCCTCACACGCAAAACCATTTAAGTTTCGAATTTATCGGCATTAATCTGCGCAACCCGGAAGGTGTAAAGTACAAATGGAAACTGGATGGATTTGATGAAGATTGGTCGCCGGTAAACAGCCTTACCAACGCTACCTACAGCAACCTGGCGCCGGGCAATTATACTTTCCGTGTAACGGCTGCCAATGAAGACGGAATCTGGAATCCGCATGCAGCAATTTTTTATTTTTCAATTACGCCGCCTTTCTGGCAAAAATGGTGGTTTCGAGCGTTAATAGCTGTTTTGGGTTTGTCGCTATTCTGGCTTTTATACCATTTACGTGTACGGCAGTTAAAGCGCCGCAACGCCATTGCGCTCAACCAATTGGAAATGCAGAAAAACCTTGCTGAACTGGAGCAGCAGGCGCTTTTGCTGCAAATGAATCCGCATTTTATTTTCAACGCGCTCAATTCCATACAGCATTATATCGGGAAGAATGATACTTTTTCCGCCAGGAAATATCTATCAAAATTCGCGCGGCTCATGCGGCAAACGCTGGAAAATTCAGGTGAAAATTACATACAATTATCACAGGAAATTGAAATGCTGGAACATTATCTTGAACTGGAAAAACATTGTCATCCAAACCGATTCAATTACAAAATAGAATGCAGCGATAAAACCAATGTAAATGCCATTTCCATTCCGCCAATGCTTATTCAGCCTTTTGCGGAGAACGCAATTCTCCATGGTATTTTACCTGCACAACGGGAAGGAGAACTGCTTATAACTTTTTCGCTGCAAGCAGATTACCTGATTTGTACAGTAACGGATAACGGTATCGGCATTCATAGTTCAACACAAAATAAACCTTATACTGATCACCAAAGCAAGGCATATCTTGTAACGGAAAAACGATTATCGCTAATGCAGAAAACAGGTGCTGCAAACATGCAGATTTCTGTAACAGATCTGGGCAATGAAGGCGGAACAGGAACAAGAGTTGAGCTGCGAATTCCTTATGTAATCGATTGATTCTACATATATAGCTTGGCTGAAAAATGCTTTGGATTATTGCTATGAAGAATTTTTCAGTACTTAGATATATGGAAACCACAGAATTCACATCTGTAAGCCCTAAATTGCGATATGTTCCGTGCGCTGATCATAGATGATAATCCCAATGCAAGAGAAACCCTGCGACAGGATATTGCATATTATTGTCCGGAAATACAGGTTGTTGGCGAGGCTGATAGTGTACTGAGCGGCATAAAAGCGGTGAAAAAATATTCGCCTGATGTGCTTTTCCTTGATATTCAGCTGGAAGATGGAACCGGATTCCAGGTACTGGAACCTTTGGCTGAGATGGATTTTAAGGTGATTTTTACCACCGGAAGCGATGCGTTTACATTAAAAGCAATAAAATTCAGCGCGCTTGATTATCTTTTGAAACCTATTGACCCTGATGAACTTGTAGCTGCAGTTAAAAAGCTTAAACCCAAAGAAAAAACAGATCTGCAGCCAGGAATTGACGTTTTACTGGAAAATCTGCGCAACATGCAAAGTGGCGGTAAACGAATTGCGCTTGGCAGTGCTGATCGAATTCATGTTGTGCAGGTTAGCGATATTATAAGGTGCGAATCACAAAGAAATTATACGCTTTTTCATATTTCAGGGCAAAAACCCATTCTCGTTACACGCACCATGAAGGAGTTTGAAGAATTGCTTGATAAAAAGCACTTTTTGCGTGTACACCATTCACATCTCATCAACCTCGATTATCTGAAAGAATTCCTGAAAGCAGATGGCGGCTATGCCATTATGCGTGATGGCTCGCAGGTTCCGGTTTCGGTAAGGAAAAAAGATGAGCTGCTGCGGTTTCTGGGTGTTTAACATGGGTAATATAAATCTTGTGAAGATCGCTGGTAGATTCAATTTTATTTTCATAGTTAAATATAAAAAACTGAATCAATAACATTATTATTCCAATCAAGGCATATTTAGAGCTGCAATTATATGGCGCAGAAAAAATTTTTACATTTAATTACTTTGGCTTTTATTAACTTGATAAATACAAGTAATTGTTATAAATTAAAACAGGTTTTTGAAAATGGGTACACTGCGTATCTTCGCTTAAAAAATTTATAAAAAAATACCCTTACTATTAAATGTAACGCTTTTGATATTTTTAGGCTGTAGCTGTAATAAACCAAAAACCGATGCTGATGCCAACAATACCAAATAGCCAAAAGGAACAGTGGTGGCACATTCGAAGGCGATTGAAGCAGGCGACTGCGGAAAAATATATTGCCGAAAATTACAAAATGAGAATGAAGGCATGCGTTTTTTGTAAGCATCCGTAAAAAAGATGCGCTGAGCATGCACAAGACCCGAAAACAAGCTTTTCCCGATTTTAAATTCAACGAAAAATAGAAAATGAAGTCCAGAACCAGGTAAAACTGGCTATTTACCTTACAGGTACACACACTGGTTTATTAAATTATCTCAAAAGCGTAGGTGTACCCAAAACAGAAGCCACGGGAAAATCCATCAACCTGCCATCGGAGTATTTTATATATGGTGTTGAGAATGATAAAGTTGTTTATACGTTAAGCGAAATTCTTGATGGCCATGGGCCGTCGGCGCTGAAAAAGCAACTGGGCATAGAGAAATAGTATTTTTAGGCTAAGTTCTCATTCACCCCTGGCCTTAAAACTTACACATCAACATTACGTTTGTAATTTTTCCTGCATTGGAGTAAGGTATAATCAAATCATGTAGATTTATACCAACAAGTACAAGGGTTGAATGTGTTAGATAGATATGCCCGGTCTATCAACATATCATCCCAATCATCACAACCGTAAATCCATACTCCTGAAAGGCAATAATTATGCGCAGCAAGGATTGTATTTTATAAGGATTGTTTGCAAGAACCGCGCATTTTTGTTCGGTGAAATTTTTGATGGCAAGATGCATTTGAATGATGCCGGAAAAGTTGCAGAAGCTTGCTGGCTCGCTATTCCCAAACATTTCCCCAACGCTGTTTTGCACGAGTATTTTATCATGCCCAACCATATTCACGGCATTATAGAGCTGGAAACCAATGTACGGGCAGGGGCAGAAAATCTTCTGCCCATACTGCCCAAACCGCCAACACCGCAACAAAACGCGTTTCAAAAGATGATTCCGCAGTCTATCGGTTCTATAGTAAAAGGCTTTAAAATAGGTGTAACCAAATGGTTTCGAGCCAAAACAGATGTTTATGAAGTTAGGCACCGTAACTATTATGAACATATTATCCGAAAGCCTACCTGAATATATCATCTTACATATATCATAATCCTGAAAAATGGACCGAAGACAGGTTTAGTAAATAAGGTTGTTGCAGTTCGTTGGGGCGGCTGCCCATACTGCCTATACACCAGCCGATACGCGTTAACCATTTAAGCTACTAACAAAAAATGCTTTCCGAAACCGGAAAGCATTTTTTATGTACCTTATATAGAATAGGAAAATTATCCATTCAAAGCCTTCGCACCACCAACAATCTCGAGGATCTCTTTGGTAATTGAAGCCTGGCGTTCTTTGTTATATTGTAGTTTTAGGGCATTCAGCAGATCTTCAGCGTTATCAGTAGCTTTATCCATCGCTGTCATACGCGCGCCATGCTCAGCAGCGTTAGATTCTAACAATGTACGGAAGAAGCTTACGCGTAAAGATTGTGTGATCAGCTGTGCTACAATTTCCTCTTTGCTCGGCTCGAAGATATAATCCACCATTTCGTGTCCGTGGCCTTTGTCGTCAGATTTTTCTTCTGCAGCAACAGGAACCGGTAAGAATCTTTCTACTGTAGGAATGTAAACCGCAGCATTCTTGAACTGGTTGTAAACTACATCAACCGCATCATAAGAACCATCTACAAACAAGTCCATCACTTTATTGGCGATCGCTTCAGATGCCTCGTAAGTAAGATTTGTGAACATGGTGTTGTGCTGATCAACCAAAGTATGTTTTGCTTTGCGATAAACATCGCCGCCTTTTTTACCTACTGTCAACACATCTACATTCGATGCATCTAAATGATTGTATTTGGTTTGTAATGCTTTTACAGCTTCCTTAACAATCACACTATTGAAAGAACCAGCCAATCCGCGATCTGATGTTACAATTACAAGCAACACGCGGCGAACCTGGCGCTCCTCGAAATATTTCATCGCATCAGAACCTTCCAGACTGTTTGACAAGTGCGAGAGTAATGACTGTAATTTCAAAGCATACGGACGCATCTGAGTAATACGCTGCTGCGCTTTACGCAACTTCGCCGCCGATACCACTTTCATGGCGCGGGTGATCTGCTGCGTACTTTTTACAGATACGATCCTGTTTCTAACTTCTTTTAAACTGCCCATTTATAATAAAATGTTGGGATATTTTTTAAAATTAAATTAAGCTGACTTCTCCAAAATAGTCCTCGTTTAAAACGAGGATTTGCTAAACTTGCGTTTTAAACGCAAATCAAAAAAATCCTCGTTTTAAACGAGGATTATGAAAATTATGCGTTTACTGTTTGATTTGCGTAGCTTCCAACCAATTCATTCGCAACTGCTTCAAGGCGGTTTGTGATATCATCATTGATCACACCTTTTTTCAATTGCTCCAGGATATCTTTGTGCTGCATTTCCAACAAATCGAAGAACTGGCCTTCAAACTCACGAACTCTTTCTACAGGAACTTTAGCCAATAAGCCTTTTGTACCTAAGTAGATTATCGCAACTTGCTTCTCAACCGGAACCGGAGAAAATGCATTTTGCTTCAATATCTCAACGTTACGTGAGCCTTTGTCAAGTACTGCTTTGGTTGTTGCATCAAGGTCAGAACCGAATTTAGCAAACGCTGCTAATTCGCGGAACTGTGCCTGGTCCAATTTCAAAGTACCAGCAACTTTTTTCATCGCTTTGATCTGCGCATTACCACCCACACGAGATACCGAAATACCTACGTTAATTGCCGGGCGAACACCAGAGTTGAACAAATCAGACTCAAGGAAGATCTGGCCATCTGTAATAGAAATTACGTTAGTCGGGATATAAGCAGAAACGTCACCAGCCTGTGTTTCGATAATCGGAAGCGCTGTTAAAGAACCGCCACCTTTTACGATACCTTTTAAAGACTCTGGCAAATCGTTCATGTTTTTAGCGATGCTGTCATCCGCAACCACTTTCGCAGCTCTTTCAAGCAAACGGCTGTGCAGGTAGAAAACGTCACCTGGATATGCTTCACGGCCCGGAGGACGCTTTAATAACAATGATACTTCGCGATAAGCAACTGCCTGTTTAGACAAATCATCATAAACGATCAATGCAGGGAAACCTCTGTCGCGGAAGAACTCGCCAATCGCCGCACCAGCAAACGGAGCGTAGAATTGTAACGGAGCCGGATCTGCAGCAGAAGCCGCAACCACAACGGTGTAAGGCATAGCACCTTTTTCTTCCAAAGTTTTAACAATACCTGCAATGGTAGAAGCTTTCTGGCCAATACCTACATATATACAGAAAACAGGCTCACCTTTTTCGTAATTTTCTTTCTGGTTGATGATCGTATCCAGCGCAACGGTAGATTTACCAGTCTGGCGGTCCCCAATGATCAACTCACGCTGACCACGACCAACCGGAATCATTGCATCAATTGCCTTAATACCGGTTTGCAACGGCTCATTTACCGGCTGGCGGAAAATTACACCCGGCGCCTTACGCTCAAGTGGCATTTCGTATAAATCTCCGGTGATTGGGCCTTTACCATCGATTGGCGCACCGGTTGTGTTTACAACTCGGCCTAGCATGCCATCGCCCACCTGGATAGACGCAATTTTATTTGTACGTTTTACAGTATCGCCTTCGCTGATACCTTCGGTGCTGCCTAAAAGTACCGCACCAATATTATCTTCCTCTAAGTTCAATACAATTCCTTGTACGCCATTTGTGAATTCTATCAACTCACCAGCCTGTACAGAGTTAAGGCCATAGATACGTGCAATACCATCGCCTACCTGCAATACGGTACCAACTTCCTGAAGTTCGGCTTCTGATTTAAAATCGGAAAGCTCTTGTCTTAGAATTTCAGAAACTTCATCGGGTCTTACTTGCATATAAAATTTATATTTCGATTAGTTATTATTAATTAAATGTTTTCTTAGTGATCTGAGCTGTGTTGCAACCGAAGCATCTACCAGTTTATCTTCATATTTAATTACGAATCCGCCGATAATATCTTCTTTCACTGCTACATTCAGATCTACAGTACGATTGGTTTTCTGCTCGAGAAAAGCCATAATGTCTGCTTTGATTTTTTCGGAAACCGGAACTGCTGTGTAAACTGTAGCAGAAACAACTCCTTTATTTTTATTGTACATGGCATTTACTTCTTCAAATATTTGCGGAAGTACAATTTCTCTTTTTTTACGAAGAACGATCTTGATGAAAGCCATCGTCATCGGATCGAAGCTGTTACCAAATATTTTATTGATAACGGCAATCTTTTTATCAGAAGTTACAATCGGACTGCTCAGCATATTCTTAAAGCCACGATTTTCCTTTACGATCTGCGTAAAATTCCTCGCATCTTCAACGATCTTATCCAATGAGTTTTTTTCATTAGATAAGTTGAAAAGCGAAGTAGCGTAACGTGTAGCAACTCTTAATTCTGACATGCTTAGTTAGCTTTTACCTCGTTCAGATAATTTTCGATCAATGTTTCCTGCTGCTGTGTATTAGCAAGTTCTTTTTTAACAATTTTGCTTGCTGCTTCAATTGCCAGTGTTACAACCTGCTCTTTCAGATCTGCAAACGCGGTAGCTTTTTCTTTCTCGATTGCATCCTGCGCCTGCGCCATAATTCTCTTGCCTTCTTCCTGTGCTGCTGTTTTGGCATCGGAAATAAGTTTCTCTTTGATTTCTTTTGCTTCTTTCAGAATCCTGTCTCTTTCTGCGCGTGCCTGTGCAAGCAGATTTTCATTCTCAGCTTTGAGGGAATTCATTTCCTCTCTTGCTCTTTTTGCCTCATTTAATGCTTCTTCAATTGATTGCTCGCGGGTGCGTAAACCTGTCATAATTGGTCCCCAGGCAAACTTGCGCAAAACGAGAAGAAGTATTCCAAAAGTAAGCAGTGTCCAGAACATTAAACCAATGTTTGGCTGAAGCAGTGGATTAGCTAAAAAAATTGTCGCTACGTTCATATATAGTATTAATAAAAAATGCTTTGTTTCAATTATTAGTAACCAGTTATCAGTTATTTTATATTCAGAATTAATATTTTTCTTCCATCAAAAAAGCAAATTCCATATATTGTATTGTGGAAAAATGCTTTAGATTATTGGTTATTTCAATTCATAACCCATAACTCATAATTCATAACTTTAAAAAAAGCTGCCTTGTGTGCCAACCGCGCAAAGGCAGCTTTAAAGTTTTGATCTGGTATTATCTTGAAGTTGCCAAGATGATACATACAACCTCACCGAAAAGTGCAACACCCTCGATAAGAACTGCAGCAAGAATCATAGCACCACGGATTTTACCTTCAGCTTCTGGCTGGCGGGCGATAGCTTCAGTTGCAGAACCTGCAATTCTACCGATACCAAGGCCAGCGCCTAAAGCCGCTAAACCTGCACCGATACCAGCGCCTAAACCATAAAGACCGAACATTTCTGATGCCGCTTGTACTGTTGTCTGTAATAACATAAATAAAAAGGTTTAAATAATATATTGAAAAAATCTTTGTCCTAATTCAATTCTTAGTGGTGCTCTTCATCGGCAGTTGCCTGGCCAATGAACACTGCCGTTAACATGGTAAATACAAAAGCCTGAAGCACCGCTACAAAAAGCTCCAGCAAGCTGATGGCAACAATAAACAAGGTAGAGAAGAAACCTACTCCCCAGCCGGCAGTTGCATTCTGGCCCATTTTACCAAATATAAATATCAAGGCTAATAACGAAACCATGATTACGTGGCCACCTGTAATGTTGGCGAATAACCTGATTGTTAAAGCGAAAGGCTTAGTAAAAATACTTAAAACTTCCAGGGGCACCATAATTAATTTAATACCGTGTGGTACCGGCGGCCAGAAAATGTGTTTCCAGTATGCTTTGTTAGCAGAAAAGTTAACCGCTACAAGTGTTATTAAGGATAAGGCAAGCGTTACTGAAATATTGCCCGTTACGTTGCTCGAAAAAGGCATCATCCCCATTACGTTAAGGAACCAGATAAAGAAAAACATGGTGAGCAATAATGGCATAAAGCGCTCGTAATGGTGCGTAATATTAGGCCTTGCAATATCATCGCGTACAAAAACCACAATTGGCTCGAAGAAAGACTGGATACCTTTTGGCGCTCTTCCTTCATTCTTTTTATAACCTCTAGCAACTGCTGTAAATACCAATATCAGTATAATGGAAGCAATAAACATGAATACAACATTCTTGGTAATAGAAAAATCCCATGGCATGTATGCTGAAAAATCAGCAGCATGTGCATCTGTTCCATGCGCGTCACTGTGGCCTAAAGCATTTTTTGCTTCTGGAACCAGCAGATCGCCATGTTTTGCATCATGATTATAGTGGTGCGCATCTACATAACCGGCAGCTATTGCAGCATCGGTACTTGGGAAGAACTTAAGCCCGGTTGAGTTGTGATATAAAATGCGTGGAAGTGATAATTTTACAGGCGTGCCATCAGTTTTTGTATAAAACTCCCAGTCGTAATTATCTAATAAGTGGTGAAAAGTTGTTTCTTTAACATTAAATTTTTCTTCGCTGCCATGCGCCGGCGCTTCCGAGGCGATTGAAAAATTTGCAGAAAAAAGTAAAAAAAGAGCGATTAAGAAAAATTTCTGACCGAAAAACCCTTTTAAAAGCATTATTTGAGGCATCTTAAATTTGGCGCAAGTTATGCAAAATAAAGTAGATTTCAAAAGCTGTACAAACTAAATATGCAGCAAAAAAAGTAACAGCGAAGTCTATTTCCCTTCCTCTAAAACCTTTTAACACTAACATGAAGTAAGCCAGCGCAATAAGCATTTTCACAACCATGGTGATCATGAAAGAGTTCAAAATTCCATCCTTTGGTGCATTGGTGCGTAAAATGAACGCAACGGAGGCAACTGTAATAAAGAAAAACAGCAGTCCGTTGGCAATTAAACCTTCAATAATTACACCATCGGCGTATTTATAAAGCGGGTAAGCGGCCAGGCCGGCTATAATCAAAATGTAAAGAACAAAATTCTGTACGAAACGGGAAAGATCTTTGGATATCAACTTTTAAAGAATTGCTTTATAAACTGGTACAAAGCTACAACAATCATTACGCTGGAACAAATAATTGTGAACATGGCATTATCTTTTTCAAATTTTTTATCGAGCCAAAGGCCAAGCAGCACTCCGGCCACAACGGGCGCCAGTATCTGGAAGCCGGCGCTCATGTATTTCATCACAGGATCTGCCTTCTGCTTAATTTCCTCTTTTTTGTTTTTACCGGGTGTTTCCATGGGTTTTAGAAGTAAATGAATGTAAGAATGAAAGATTGAATGAGTGCATTTTGTTTGATGATGATCAAAGCATTTTTTGGTAATAGTATATATGGTATTGGTTGGAAAGTTGAAAGGTTAAAGGTTGTCTTATATCGCAGCAATCATAAACTGTAACTCATTGTGGTATAGTTAAGAGTTTCTCAAAACTTGCTGTTATTTTTATATTAGAGTTTCAATTCTTGTTTTTGCCCTCTGAAGCCGGGCGGGCTTGTTACTTTTTCTTGATAAAAAGTAACCAAAAATCATGGCTGTAAATTATTGCGCTAAAAATAACTTTAAAGCACTTTCCACATGCAACCGGAGCCGCCGGTTCGTTTTGTTCTTGTTGCTCTTTTGCGTTGGCTCGCCGGTTGCTCCGTAAGTTAACTCAACATTAATTCACAATTTACCATTCTCAATTCACCATTTGCATTTATGCTTTAAAGCTGTTTTCGTAACGCTTATAATTTAAGGCCGTACAAATGCATTGATTTCAAAATGATATATTCTGATAGACTTTTGGTGTGCTTATCAAAAAATTCATGTTTCGCAATAGCTATCAGTTGTTGAACTAAGCCCTGAAAGGGAGATATAACCCAGCCTGGGGCAACGCCCTAGGTGTGAATTTTAATCGTGTTCCAGATATTTGTTTTTTAGTTAAACCATTTTTGAAGGTGTAGAGATATGGTGATTTTTTTTTGAGTGGAATTTCCTGAATGCGCGTTTATTCTTTCTAATTCCGGTGCACTTAAACGCCAATTTAACAAAAGCATTTTTCTTACATTATATATATGTAGAATTTTTCGGGCTTAAGCAGTGAAATTAAAATTTCCGGGAAGTATGCTTCCGAAACGGGCTTAAAGTATTTTTTGAACAATATATATATGTAACAGAATAAAACGGGATTGTTTTCGTTAAGAATTTCGCCATATATGCAATAAGCAGAAAATACTTGAAACTTAAGCCTTATTTTTGCATTTTCTGCTAAGCTTATACTTATGGTATAATTTTAGATGAAACCGTATATGCTGCGAAACCGAAATATAGGATAATTTTGTTACCCTTTTATGGTTTGCCGGCACACAGAAAAACACTAACACAGATTTTGCGTAAATATATATATATTTTTAGTTTACTTATACTTGTTACAGGCGGCTTTAGTAGTTGTAAAAGGCTGGAAGGAACCAAACTTGCTGATTTTTACCATAATGTAACTGCCAGGTTCAACGCATATTTTAACGGTAAAGAAAGATTGCTGGTTGTGGAAGCCAGGCTTTTTGAAACACACCCCGATAATTACAACACCATCCTGGATATTTTCGCTGTTGGCAATGAACAAACCAGCAAAGCGGCAATTTCTGATCTGGACATTATTATAAAAAAAGGAAGCCGCGTAATACTTAAGCACCCTACAAGCAAATGGGTTGATGACTCTTACCTGCTCATTGCCAAGGCAAATTATTACAAGCGCGATTTTTTTGCCGCTCTTGAAAGCTTTGAGTATGTACAGCAGCGTTATGCAAAAACAGCGCCCGGGCAGGAAGCGCCATTGTGGATTATAAGAACTTACCTGCAAATGGATAAGCTCAACGAAGCGCAGGCAGGCATTTCGGCCCTCAATCTGAATAAAAAATTACCCGAATATATAAAAAACAGGCTTTATCTTATTGAAGCCGATTATTTTATAAAAACTGAGCAGTATGACAGGGCCGCTGAAAAGCTGGAACTTGCATTACCGCACGTACATGGCAAAAAATTTAAAGCCCGCTACAATTTTATACTGGCGCAGTTGCACCAAAGGCTTGGCAATAACGCTAAGGCCACAACATATTATAAGGCTGTAATTAAGAAAAACCCGGTTTATGAGCTTGCTTTTCAGGCAAAAATTGGCCTTGCCGATGTTTCTGACAATAAACGGGAAGTAGAAACTTACCTTAAGCGATTAACCAAAGATGAGAAAAACATTGGTTATAACGACCAGATCTATTACGTACTGGCAAAATCGGAGCTGAAAGCGAACAACACAAACCAGGCAATTGAGTATTTGAAACAATCGGTTGCAAGCAGTACGCAAAACCGTAACCAAAAGGCACTTAGCTATTTAATGCTGGCAGATATCTATTTCGGCATACCCAATTATCCATACTCAAAAGCCTATTACGATAGTACCGCCAATATAGTTGATAACACTTACCCGGGCTACGAAAAATTTAAAAGCAGGCAGGAGATGCTCAGCCAGCTTATCGGCAACCTTATCGTTATTCAGCGTGAGGACAGTTTATTAAGAGTATCGGAAATGAATGAAACAGAACTGGCTGCGCATATAGACAGAATAGCTGCACAAGAACAGGAGCAGGCAACCAGAGATTTGAACAATGTTGCCACCAATAACACAAATATTGTTGGCAATTTGCCAGTTGCAACACCAAACAATTTCAATACCGGCAGCGGAAGCACAACAGGTACAGGTTATTTTGGCGATGCAAGCGCACTGGCCAGGGGCAGCTCAGAGTTTTTAAACAGGTGGGGAAACCGGCCTTTAACCGATGACTGGCGCCGAAAAGACAAGCCCGTTGCAAACCTCCAGAATCCGGGTAATAACATCGATACAATGATTACAAATCCTGTACGGAAGGATGCGCCGAAATTTGATAATCCGGACCAGAGCCGTAACCCAAGCTTTGCGAATATCCCTACCGACAGGCAACGTTTTTACCAGGATATTCCATTTACCACAACACAAAAAAATATATCCAATAATAAGCTGCAGGAAGCCCTGTTCAGCGTGGGCAATATATACTTCATGCAGCTGAAGGAGCCGAAAAAGGCCGCCCAGTATTACGAAGAATTAATCCGCCGTTTCCCTAACACAAAAAACCTGCTGGCAGCGCGGTATAATTTATACCGTATTTATACCGATGAGAAAGAAACAGCGAAAGCAAATGAGCACAAGCAATATATACTTACAAATTTCCCTGGCTCCGACTATGCGCAGTTAATTGAAAACCCAGATCAGCTGCGAGATAAGTTCTCGCAAAGAAATAAAAATGAAGCGCTTGAAAGTTTATACGCGCAAACTTACGAAGCCTACAAAAATAACCAGTGTGTAAAAGTGAAGCAAAATGCCGATGCTGCCGATCGTTTTCCAAGAAATTATCTGAAGCCGAAATTCGAGTACCTTAATATAATATGTCAGTACAGGAATGATTCATCAGGAAGGCTTCTCGATTCATTAAGATCGTTTACCAAACAGTTTCCGGGAGATGAAGTAACAAAACAGGCTGTAGGTTTAATTGAATATCTTGAAAACCAAAAAAATAAAAAGAACACTATAACCGCTTTAGATCCTAAAGTTGAGCCTATTGAAGAAAAACCGAAAGCCAATTATGTTTTTGATGATGGCCTGCCGCACTTTTATTTGCTGGTTTTCCCGGAGGATGTTGACGAAAATATAGTTAAAACGGCTTTTTCAAACCTCAATGCGCGTAAGTACGCCAGCCAGAAGCTGGAATTCACCACTTCGCTTTTTGATTCGGCCAACCAGGTGCTTGTTGTAAGAAATTTCCGCAGCTTTAAAAACGCTTATGCCTACCAGGACGATCTGAAAAATGATACCGGCTTTTTTAAGGATATGAAGCTTAAAAAATACCAGGCTTTCATAATTTCGGACCAGAATTACAGAACCCTGCTTAGAACAAAAGACCTTACCGGTTATGCAGAGTTCTATAATTCCTTATACTAAAGCATTTTTACCGTATTGTATATATGGCTACTACCAGGAAAAATAAAAAGGCGCAGAATGAGCGCGTGCGCATATTGCCTAAACTCTGGATCGGTTTTTTTATTTTATTGCTGATTCCGTTTTTGCTGATGCTGCTGATATATATGGGCGCATTTGGTAAATTGCCTGATACCGACCAGCTTGAAAATCCCAGGACACCACTTGCAACCGAAGTTATTTCTGCAGATGGGGTTATTATTGGAAAATATTTTCGCGCAAACCGTTCGCCTGTTGAATATGAAGATTTAAGCCCGGCACTGATAGATGCGCTGGTTGCTACCGAAGATGCCAGGTTTACCGAGCATGCAGGTGTTGACATCAGAGGTTTGTTCAGGGTATTCTTTAAAACAGTAATACTGATGCAGCGCAACTCCGGTGGTGGCAGTACCATCAGCCAGCAGCTCGCTAAAAACCTTTTCCCACGCGATGAAAAGCTCAGTAAGCCTAAGCTTGTTCTGCGTAAAATGAAGGAATGGGTACTGGCAACTGAGCTGGAAAGGCTTTATACCAAAGAAGAAATCATTGCCATGTACCTGAATACAGTAGATTTCGGCGGCGAATCAATAGTAGGTATAAAATCTGCAGCAAGCACTTTCTTTAACAAATCTCCGGGCGATTTAAACGAAATTGAAAGCGCGGTACTGGTAGGCCTGCTTAAAGCCCCAAGCTATTATAACCCGCACCGCAACCCTAATAATTCGCTCAACCGGCGTAACACCGTTTTATCGCAAATGGTAAAGTATGATAAGCTGGACAGGGAAAAGTATGAAGAGCTGAAAACGCAGCCTACAAAACTTACTTACAAGGTTGAAAGCCATAACGAAGGCACCGCAACATATATGCGCGAGTATTTAAGGCTTTGGGTAACAAAATGGGCGAATGAAAACGGCTATGACATTTATAAAGATGGATTAAAGATTCATACTTCCATCGATAGCCGCATGCAGAAGTACGCTGAAGAAGCTACCTACAAGCACATGCAGGAGCAGCAGAAACTCTTCTTCGCGCAGTTCCGTAATTCAGGTAAAAAGCCATGGACCGATGTGCCAGAAATAATTGATTACAGCGTAAAAAGATCGGACCGGTACAAGGAGATGAAAAAAGATGGCGTGGAAGAAAGCGATATCATCAAATCCTTCAACCGGCCTTATCGCATGAAAGTGTTTTCGTACAACGGTGGTGAAAGAGATACGTTTATGTCGCCACTGGATAGTATCAAATATTATAAATATTACCTGCAGCCAGGCTTTATGGCCATGGAGCCCAATACCGGTAATATTAAAGTTTGGGTTGGCGGCGTAAGCTATAAATATTTCAAGTACGATCACGTAAACATCAAAGCAAAACGCCAGGTGGGTTCCACCTTTAAGCCATTTGTATATACAGTAGCTATAAATAATGGTTACTCGCCGTGCTTAAAAGTGCCGAAATCTCAGGTAGTTTTTGAAAGGTACGATAACTGGATGCCCAAAAATTCCGATGGAAAATATGATGGTATTGTTACCCTGCGTAAAGGTTTGCAGGAATCTATAAACACAATTACTGCCTGGGTAATGAAAGAGGTTGGCATTGAGCCTGTGGTAGATATGGCACAGAAAATGGGCATTACCAGCAAGCTGGAACCAGTACCCAGCTTGTGCCTTGGCGTTGCCGATGTATCGGTTTATGAAATGGTTGCGGCGTACAACACATTTAATAACAAAGGCACATATGTAGAACCGGTGCTGGTTACCAGGATAACCGATAAAAACGGAAATCTTATACAGGAGTTTGTTCCGAAAACAGTAGATGTGCTTAACGAGCAGAAAGCCTATGTAATGGTGGACATGCTGAAGAGTGTAACCAATGGCGGCAGCGGAAGCAGGCTGCGGTACAGGTACAATTTGCGTATGCCTATGGGCGGAAAAACAGGTACTACGCAGAACAATTCCGATGGCTGGTATATGGGTATTATACCGCAGCTTACCGGCGGTGTTTGGGTTGGCGCTGAAGATCGTGCAGTACATTTTACCAGCATGAATGAAGGCCAGGGCGCTTCAATGGCTCTGCCAATCTGGGGTTATTTTCTGCAAAAGGTTTATGCCGATAAATCATTAGGTTTTGATGAAAAACTTGACTGGCAAAGGCCTGCAGGCGAACTCGGAACCGAGCTGGATTGTTCTAAATACGAAGCGTCTGAAAACAAAGATAACATTGAAAGTGAATTTTGGTAAACAGGCCCTTTATGAAAGCCTACATGCAGAATTTACGAGAACAGATCCGCAATTTGCCGGATAATCCCGGCGTTTACAAATATTTCGACGAGGATGATAGGATATTATATATAGGTAAAGCGCGTAATCTCAAAAAACGTGTTTCATCATACTTTGTATCTAAAGCCGACCAGAGTTACCGTATACGGGTAATGGTTTCAAAAATCCGCAGGATAGAATATACCGTTGTAGCAACGGAATATGATGCGCTTCTGCTGGAAAATAACCTGATCAAAAAACACCAGCCGCGCTATAATGTAAGTTTAAAAGACGGCAAAACCTATCCTTTCATTGTCATTAAAAACGAGCGGTTTCCGCGTATTTACCCAACACGAAATCCGGTCAGAGACGGCTCGGAGTATTTCGGCCCTTATGCCAATGTAAGCGCCATGCACAATGTTGTGGATCTAATAAGGAAATTATTTCCTACCCGCAGCTGCCATTTTGCGTTAACCGAAGAGAATATAAAGGCGCATAAATTCCGCGTTTGCCTCGATTATCATATTCAGCTTTGTAAAGGCCCTTGCGAAGCACTGCAGAACGAGGCTGATTATAACAACAACATCGAGCATATCAGGCACATATTAAAAGGCAACATGCGTGAGCCGGTGCAATATCTTAATGGCCGCCTGCAAAATGCCGTCGAAAATCTGCAGTTCGAAGAAGCGCAGTTCTATAAAGAAAAACTTGAGCTGCTGGAGAAGTTCCAGGCAAAATCTACCGTTGTAAGCTCAACCATACATAATGTAGATGTATTCAGCATTTATTCTAATGAGGCTTATGCTTTTGTAAATTATCTGCGTATTGCCAACGGCACAATTGTAACTACCGACACTATAGAGTTCAAGAAGAAAATGCAGGAAGATGATTCGGAAGTTTTGCTGCTGGCTATGGCCGAATTACGCGAAAAATACAATTCCACATCTAAGGAAATAATTTTACCCTTCCCGCTATTGCTGAAAATAGATGGTATAAATTTTACAGTACCTAAAGCTGGCGACAAGAAGAAATTGCTGGATCTTTCTCGCCGTAACGCTTTTGTCTATTTCCAGAACCGTATAAAATCTACCGAATTAAATAAGGACAGGCGCAAGAATACCGAATTACTTACAGCAGTAAAAAACGATCTTGGCTTAAAGGAAATTCCATATCATATCGAATGTTTCGATAATTCGAACCTTCAGGGCACAAACCCAATTTCGGCAATTGTGGTATTTAAAAATGGCGTACCCTCCAAAAAAGATTACCGCTATTTTAATGTGCGTACTGTGGATCAGCCCGATGATTTTGCGACTATGGAAGAAGCTGTTTTTCGCCGTTACCGGAGGATGATAGATGAAAATCAGCCTTTACCACAGCTGATCATAATTGATGGTGGAAAAGGCCAGCTAAGTTCTGCCATGAAAAGCCTTGCCGAGCTGAAAATCACAGACAAAGTGGAAATAATCAGCATTGCGAAAAGACTGGAGGAAATTTATAAACCTGGCGATCCGCTTCCACTTTCGATCAATAAAAAATCGCAAAGCCTGCGTTTAATTCAGCGCGCACGTGATGAAGCGCACCGTTTCGGTATTACAAAGCACCGTAAAAAACGAATTACAACCAACCTGGTTTCTACGCTGGAAAATATACCGGGCATTGGGAAAAAAACCGCTGAAAAACTACTCTCCTATTTCAAATCTGTTAAAAAAATGCAGGATGCCTCAGCAGAAGAAATTGAAAAAGTTGTTGGTAAAGCGCGCGCGAAAACAGTTCTCGAAAAGCTTGGAAAGAGCTAATATTGCGCGGGTTTTAAATTATGATCATTAAAATTTACAGGTTCGCAATTTAATGTTTCTTGATTTTAATCAAAAGCAAAGCATTTTTCACCAACATCATATATGCTTTAAAACTTCTTCGTAAATCCTTAAATATTATACGTAATATAACGTGAGCTCGGGAATTTAATATCTGAGGATCAATATTTTAAGATGTTATTTGTGTAATTATGAATGTACTTTCATCGTTGTCCCAGCAGAGTCTCTCGCAGAGGACTCTGCGTTTTTAGCGCTTCGATTGCGCAGAGTCCCTTGCAGGAGACTCTGCTGGAACAGTCTGTAATTCCCGAGTTTACGTTAATAAATTAATTATTAACAATATAGATTGAAAAAATGCGTAAATAAATCTGGTTTGCGTTCCACGAAACCAGGAAGTTTTACTATGAAGCTCCGTGGCCTGTGGCTCACAGGTCAATTTTCAAATGCGCACAATTCATTCTATATTGGTATAAATTCATTTGCTATACTGGGCAATTGACATTTCACTCACATTTTCAAATCCTCAAATCCTCAAATCTGCAAATTTCAAAATCCCAGTTTACTTTCCAAAAACTCTTTGGTTGGCTCTTTGCGGATGCGCCATTCACTGGGATAATGCGTGTTAACGCGGTTGCCAAGGTTTTTGGCCCAGCCCAACGCTATACCTTCAAAAGTAAAAATTACCCAGCCCTTTGGCGTTTCTGGTGGTAAAATAATATTTTTACGCTGCTGAAAATCAAGCGCCTGCAATAAATTTAACGCCACTCTTGGAATGTTTTTATTCGCTTCGCCTGAAAGCGCCAGTTCAGGATCGGGAATCAGCTGGTTGTTCTTTAACTGGCCTGCTGTTGTGCCAATTTTCCGCAGATAAAGGTTTTGTGCCAGCGCCGCATAAAGCTCGGCATATACAGGGTTGCCTAAAAATGCTTTGTCGCCATGTAGAAACGATTCCGTTCCATATACAGCTCGGTCGGAAAATGCTTCAATTATTTCTTTTTCCTTGTTATTCGGCTTACGAATTACAGATTGATTTTTAACTGAGAATTTGCCCTTAACGGAAGCCTTCACACGCATTACCGACAAAAATAAGCCTTCACCTTTTACGCGGTGCGGGAAGCAATAATAACCTTTCTGAACCTTACCTTTCGATGCTTTAATTTCGACCTCATAAATTCCCCAACCGGGCTGTAATGGCAGATCAACAGGTTCTAAAATATCGCCGTATTTTTGGTAAAGCTGTTTTATATTATCTTCATTTTCAGCCTCTTCAAACGTACAGGTCGAATACACCAACAATCCATTTTCGGCAACCAGCCTTATTGCATCATCTAAAATTGTTTTTTGTATGGCGCTGCATTGCCTCACAAGTCCTTCGCCCCACTGGTTAACAGCTTCTTCATCTTTACGGAACATGCCTTCCCCACTGCATGGCGCATCTACAAGCACAACATCAAAAACACCCTGGAAAGGAAGAAAATCAGATGAGCGGTTGCAAGTTACAACGGCATTGTGCGCACCCCATTTCACCAGGTTTTCGTATAGAATATTAACGCGTTTACCAACCATTTCATTACTCACCAAAATGCTGTTGCGGCTCATTAGCGATTGTACAAGCGAGCTTTTTCCACCTGGCGCGGCGCAAAGATCAAGCACTTTTAAATCTTTTGAAAAATCTATGGCGTTAGCGAACAGCATGCTCGATGCTTCCTGCGAATAATACGCACCGGCATGGTATAAAGGATCCCATACAAAACTTGGCCTCTCTTTTAAATATCTTCCATACCTGCACCAGGGCACAACTTCTTCATCTGCAAATAAATGAGTGCCCTTGGCTGGATTAATACGAATAGAAGTTGGCGTTGGCGAATTAAGCGCTGCCACAAATGCATCGAACTCATTTCCCAAACGGTCCTGCATCATTTCTAAAAATTCCTTCGGGAAATGTCTTTGTTCCATGTTCTTTCAATTATCAATGACCAATAAACAATGATCGGTTTTTTTGCTTGTTTATTTATTTCTCGCTAAGCAAGCAAAGCATTTTTTCCACAATATATATATGTAATATAAGGCACAAGAACCGCTACGCTAAATCTTGCGCCGGCAATAAGCAAAGTACGTTAAACAAATAACTTTATACATGTACAGCCTGGCAATTCAGCAACCAACCAAAAGTATTTTTTATAAACTATATATATGTAAATGAGCAATTTAAATTAAGTACAGAATCCTCCGGGTACAATTTTCTACATTATTACAGTTTCAAACCAATTTTTCAATTTTCCAATCTAATTATACATCAAACTGCAACCGCGAATGTCTGAATTATCCAATCGGCCTAAAATCCCGAATCCATCATTATGTTTCACACCTACATCCTGTGTTTGTATAAAGCAGCAGGAATGTATGTTTGCCATATCAATAATGTTCACTCCGCCACTTTGCCCTTCTTCTACATAACTGAAAGGATCGGTTGCATCTCGTATCAAAATTTTCATCCATGGCGGCGATTCAAAAATGCCATCTTTTTTAGCATACGCCTGGCTTAATAATTCAGTCATACCATATTCGCTATATATTCTTTGTGCAGAAAATGCTTTGGTTAATATGTCATGTAACTCATTTCGTATCAGTTCTTTCCTTCGGCCTTTCATCCCGCCTGTTTCCATAACAATACAATCGCTTAAATCAATATTGTATTCTTCCGCAAAATCCAGCAAGGCAAAGCTTACACCAATTATAAATATCTTCCGGTCATTTCGTTCCTGCAGTTTTTTAATTTGCTGAAGCATTTTTTCATGAACATACATATGGAAACCGCTTTCCGCTGAGCCGCTTTCTTCCATAAAATACTTTACCATTTGCACAAGTGATGATGCGCCGCGCTCGAGGTAATTTGGCAAAAGCGCCAGGAAATGATAATTACTTAAATTGCCGAAAAATTTCTCGAATGCAAGCCTGCTCGATAAATTGTACAGTGCCAAATCAGCCACGTAGTGTTTGCCGGGAATGGCACCTGTAGTGGTGCTGCTTTCAAAAACGGTACAATTTTCGGGTAAAATTCCCGTTACTATTTTGTGCGATTTGAATAACTGTATGGGCAGAAACGGAATTTGCTCAACTTTTTGAATGGCCGAAGGTTTTACCTTCAAAAACTGTAGGTAAGCCGCGTAAATTGGATTATTTTTTGCTTGATACTGGAATATTTCCAGCGCCAAAGCATTAAAATTGCTTTCCGAAACAGAAAAAATACTATTTTTAAATTCAGTAACAGAACGCATACTCCGGCAGATGAAAATTTTTACGCAAATATCCGCTTTTTTAAGCCTGCTGGCAATTTTGTTTTTGGGCCAGGGCTGCGAAAAAGCCAGAACCGAATACCCGATTGAACCGAAGATCGCATATAAATCGCATTCGTTACTGTATTTCAACGGTAATTATACACTGAAGCTTTTACTCGATTATACCGATGGCGATGGCGATTTAGGGCTGAGCGAAACTGATTCATTACCGCCTTTCCAGGATTCGGGCAAATATTATTTTAACTTTTATGCCCATTATTTCGAAAAAATCAATGGCGAATTCACCCAGCTAACGCCTAATTATCCATTCCCGTTTGGCGATACCATTCACTACCATGGGCGCATACCGGAACTGCTGGACCGCAATAAAAAGAAACCCATAAAAGGCGAAATACAATATGATGTTGCTATGGGTGCGGGACCTTTGCGCGGTAAAGAAGTTAAACTGCGTATATATTTGTACGACCGTGCATTACATAAAAGCAACGAAATTGAAACGCCCGAAATTACATTTCCGTAATTTCGCGGCATGAATAAGGAACAACTGGTTTCGGAAATAAAGCGCAAGCAATCTTACTTATGCATTGGTTTAGATAGCGATCTGGCTAAAATACCCAGGCATTTACTGGATTTTGAAGACCCTGTTTTTGAGTTTAACAGGCAGATTATTGATGCCACAAAAGATTATTGCGTTGCCTACAAACCAAACATAGCTTTCTACGAATCGCGCGGAATAAAAGGCTGGGAAAGCCTGGAAAAAACGCTGAATTACATACCGGGAAATATTTTTACCATTGCCGATGCCAAACGCGGCGATATTGGTAACACTGCCGAGCATTACGCCCGCACTTTTTTCGAAACGTTTAATTTTAATTCTGTAACGCTTTCGCCTTATATGGGTGAAGATACCGTTGCGCCATTCCTGGAATATAAAAATAAATGGGTAATTATTTTAGGACTAACCAGCAATAAAGGCGCGGCAGATTTCCAGCTGCTTGAACTTAAAAACGGCGAACCGCTATATAAGCAGGTACTGAAAAATGCTTCCGGCTGGGGAACCAGCGAAAATGTGATGTTTGTAGCGGGCGCAACCAGGCCTGAGCAAATAAAAGAGATCCGCGAAATTATTCCGGACCATTTTTTACTTGTTCCCGGTATTGGCGCACAGGGCGGAGACCTTGAGAAAACAGCTGAGTTTGGCCTGAATAACGAATGCGGCTTGCTGGTAAATTCATCACGCGGAATAATTTTCGCCGATAATTCCGAAAATTTCGCGGAAGCCGCGAGGGCCGAAGCACAAAAACTTCAGCAGCAAATGCAAATCACAATGCAAAATATTTAAACTTTTGTGAGTTTCAAGAATATTATTTTCTGGAACATCGTTTTAATTTTCAACACTTTATACGCCATATTTGCAGTAATTACTCTTTATGAGTTTTATAATGTAGCAATTTTAAATAATGTGCGTAATTATCCGTGGGGTTTGGAACATGAAAATCCCTGGTATTACATTAACGGCAATACTTACGAAAACGTAATGCTGGCTGAAGGAATAATATTTTCAACCTGCACAATTACTATTTTCTATCAATTTATAAAACTGCGAAAAATGGCTGCTTTTTACGCGGTATTAATCTCTACCTTTATTTTTATACTTAGTATAGTAAACGGAAACTATAAATATTTATAATGGTGCTGAACCGGAATACCGCTTAATAACAAAATGCTTAATCTGCGGTTTTTCCAATTATGCAGGAAGCATTTTTACACTTTATATGGAAGTTTAAGATATTCAACATGAATGATCTGGAAACTGCTGCCGGTGAAAATGTGCAAATATTGAAAACCGGTATGCATAATTTCAATGCCGGGCCCGATTTTCTGCATGCCAAAATAATGCTTGGTGATACTGTTTGGGCCGGCCATGTTGAAATTCATATAAAAGCAACTCACTGGCAGGCGCATAATCACTCGAACGACGAGGCTTATAACAATGTAATTCTGCATGTTGTATATATAGATGACAGGAAAAATACCTTAATACCGGCAATTCCAACCATCGAATTAAAAAACAGGATACCTGGAAACGCCATTGCGCTGTATGATAATTTCCTGCAGAATAAGTTATGGATTCCTTGTATGCAGCAGCTACCCGAAAGCGATGAATTTACCCGGAACATGTGGCTGGAACGCATGCTATATGACCGGCTGGAATGCAAAAGCAGGCTCATAAATAATTTACTGCAGGCCAGCCATAACAATTGGGAACAAACCGCGTATATATGGCTGTCCAAGAGTTTCGGATTTAAAACCAATACTGCCGCATTTGTAGAACTGGCCTCGAGAACACCCTTTCTGCTTTTAGCCAAACACAGTAATAACCAGCAACATTTAGAAGCGCTGCTTTTTGGACAGGCGGGTTTTTTAGGTGCAGATGAACACGTTGATGACGAATATTACAACAGGCTGCGTATTGATTATAATTTCCTGGCGAAAAAATACAACCTTACGCCTATGCAACCTGCCAGCTGGAAATTCATGCGCATGCATCCAGGTAATTTCCCAACTGTCAGAATTGCGCAGTTAGCAGCGTTATTGTATAAGCATAACCATTTGCTTTCAAACTTGCTAAAAATAAAGGATTTACCTGGCGGGCTCAGCTTTCTTACGGTTGAAACCAGTAACTACTGGCAGCGGCATTCACATTTCGGCAGGCAAACGGCTAAAAAAAGCAGCGGTAAAATTGGCACGGAAAGCATTTATAACTTATTGATTAATACGGTAGTGCCATTACAATTCTGCTATGGTGAATTAAGAAGCAAGCCACAATTAAAGGAACAGGCGCAAAAGCTTTTATCCGAGCTTCCGCCGGAAAACAATAATATTACGAGAGGCTGGACACAGCTTGGCATCGAAAATAAAACCGCTGCCGACTCTCAGGCCTTAATCCAGCTAAAGAACCATTATTGCAACGAAAAATTATGCCTTACCTGCGCAATTGGTACTTCTATTTTAAGAAAAACAAGTAATTAAAAAAAACACAACCATTTTCTTGTATTCGCATTAATAATTTTGTATATTAGCGTTATGAATATTGTTATAGATAAATTCAAGCAGTTTTGCGAAATGAGCCTTTTCGGCGTGCTCGCTCCACTTGGC
The DNA here is from genome assembly GCA_036846145.1 of Bacteroidota bacterium. Lineage (GTDB taxonomy): Bacteria > Bacteroidota > Bacteroidia > CAILMK01 > CAILMK01 > DAIUCM01. The sequence continues at coordinate 18,823 of DAIUCM010000007.1, read as the reverse complement.
GAACGCATGGGGATCGAAACCAGCAAGATCCGCATGTTCTTTATTTATATTTCATTTTTCAGTTTCGGCTCGCCCATTTTCATTTACCTTGCCCTTGCGTTTATAATTAATATAAAAAGATACATACGCAACCATAAGCGCAACCCAGTGTGGGATTTTTAAGCTTGCCGCTGCATATAAACACTTTTATAAAAATGCTTTGGCAGCGTTTATTGGCTGTTAATAGCTACAGCATACAATTTTATTTGTTAATAAAACGGCTCATTTACTGGCAGCTATGTATTTTTCTCCACAATTAATGAAGGCTGCGCACAAATAAAAGTATTAACCGTTAATAATCCCGAACCTTAATCCAGTATTATCCACCTTTATGAAAACCAACAACTCCCAAAATCCGGCTGGTCGCAAGGCGACAGGCCTAACAGGCAGCACGGCAACCAATAAAGTTGCAGGTAACGTTAAAACAGGCAGCGGTTTACGAGGCAGAGGCAGAAAGAAAAAATATACGGAAGATGATGAATTTGCCGACCTAAACATGGGTTGGGAAGCAGATGAGCAGAATGATATTTCATCGAGCTGGACTGGAAGCGCAAGCCGCAGAAAAAGCTATAATGATGATGAGGATTCGGACTCATACGAAGGCACAGGCTATGCGCGTGGCCGTATGAATTACGATAGCGATGATGAACTCAGTAACGATCCGTACGAAACTTTCCGCAGAGGATAAGTTAACCATAAATAAATTACAAATGCCTTGCATACAACAGTTTGCAGGGCATTTTTACGTAATAGCAGCATTATTGTGCTAATATCCTCAAGATCGTAATTTCATACCAGCAACAAATTATTATTTAGGGTTTACTGGAAAAATATCAGAACTTTCACGCATATCATTTCAACGCACTTTTTGCCCTCTAAAGTCGGGCAGGCTTCTCCTTTGAATCTCCGTTGCCTGTAACTTAGCTTTTAATTGTCTGCTAAAGATATTATACACAGCTTACTGAAAAGTATTAGAACTTCCTTGCAAGTAATACCAAGCGTTACTTCACTTTAGGCAGGAACCAGTACCGCAAATAAAGTATTTTAAGGTAGCTGTTCCATATAAATACATACAAAAAAATGCCTGCCCAGTAGGTTATTCCCCATATTCTGCTTACCTCTGTGTAATATGCCTGTGTGTATCGCCAGGCTTGTTCGCCTGATGCAGTTGTGTAATATTCCTTGAATTTATCGAAATACTCAATCTCAAAAATCTGGTGATAGCTGGAAAGATAAAACAAAACTATAACCGGGAAAAATGGTAATACAGCATTCAGCATAATATTCATCTGGTTATGAATCCAGCTGAATTTTGTGATCTTAAAGCCTTTTACCGAGCAGACCAGGAACACAATTGGCAATAAAACGCCCATAACGCTTATAAACTCGCCATTAAAACGTGAAACGGCTTCTATAACCGATATGACAGTAATTATTAAAGCCGATAATGCAATGGCCAGCAGAAACTGCTTCCAGTGTACATTTTTAAAGATGTAGAAAAGTATGCTCAGCACGAAGATAAATATGCCGATACCATTGTAAAACCAGTAATTCCAGGCAGTTATATGCCTTAGCTTGGCATCCTGTATGTTTTCTACATTTCTATGCGCAACTTCAAATGCAATTCTTATAAACTCGCTGTTCAGGCTGCCATGGCTGTAATTGTTGTTCAGGAAATCGTTTAAAACATGGCGCTCATTAATTTCAATTTTCCGGTAATATTTTTTTAAAGCAATGCTCACGGCCGCTATATTCTTAGCTGCAAGGGCCGGATCTTTTGTTATGTTGATATTATTCAGGTACATCCTGTGCATCGAGTCGCGCAGCTGCATTTCATCCAAACTTTCTGTATGCCTGTCGTAAGGATCGTAATATCGCGCCCGGCTCCACATACGGCTCTGCTGAAAATACAGTTTTGGCCTCGCATTAATAAAAGCGCCTCTGTGCCAGAAAATCGAATCGCGCATTCTTTCCCACTGGTAAAGCATTTCACGCCTTGCTGAATCTTCTTCGTCCGAGGGCCTCGCAATATAATCAACATCTATTACTGCTTCCGTTATATAATCATCTTCATTATAATGCTCATTTATAACGCGTTTCGGCCTGGTTTCTTCGAGGTAAATATGATCGTTGGGGAAATAATGATACTGCTCGTAATTCATCCGCGGGAAAAAGATATCACCCTCATTAAAAGCCTTTTTATCGATCTCAAACTGCCTGTCATCTACAAGGTTAGCAATGCGCTCATTCAATATTAATGTTGGCGGAACAATAATTAAAAGCGGCAGGCAGAAAGTTATAAAATATATGCCGAACTGAAAGAATTCCTGGTAAGGAAAACGGTATGCGCCACTTTTATCGGTATTAAACAGCGACATATTGTACAGCATAAGCAAAGTGAATAATGCGGCAGGCACAAACAGCAATGCAAAAAACCCATTAACACTGTGCTTGCCCGGTACATGCTGCACATCGGCAAAATAAATAAGGCCTATTAGTGAGAAAAAAGCACCTAAAACCAATGCCAGGAAAACATGAATATGAATTTTTGTTGCCCATAGCCAGGTATGATTAATGCGCAAATGCGTATCGAGCTTGCGAAAAAATGCCGGGGAATATTTTAAAATGAATGACATGGGCGCTTAATATTTATCGCTGAATAATTTTTTGGTGGAACCGCTTATATCCCGGAAGAAACTGATGTCGTAATTGTTATCTATCAGTATCCGGAAAAGCTCTGTTTTACTGTGTTTCCCGGAACAGCTTATGGTAAATGTTGATGCCGACTGCTCAATTTTAATTTCTTCCCAGTTGCTTAATAAAGTATGCAGATCGTTGTAAGAAAAATTACCGTTCAGCTCAAATGTTTTGCCTGTTTCCAGCTCGCGGAATTCCTTTAAGTTGCCATTGAAAACCGCATTACCGTTTTTAAGGAAGATGATCTGGTCCGCAACGGTTTCAACTTCATGCAATTGCTGCGAGCTGAGGATTATGCTCATTGGGTTTCGTAAAGAATCGGCCAGGTTTCGCAGATCCTGTAAAAGCAATTCCTGCGCCTGTATATCCAGGTTGGCCAGCGGTTCATCCAGTATCAGTATTTTCGGGTCCCAAACCAGCGCCATGGCAATTTCAAACCTGAGTTTATAACCACTCGATAATTGCGTCCAGGTTAATTCGCGGAAATTGGTTAGCCCGAGGCGGTGAATAATAAAGTCAACCTTCTCTTCATTCAAATTTCCTTTATAACCTTTTATAGCCGCCTGGAAAGAAATATTATCATAAGCTGTACCGTACCATCGCTCAATCCTTTGCGGAATAAAAGCAACTTTTTTCTTAATAATCTGCCAGTCGCGCGTTGCTTTTCCATCAAAATAATATTCAATATCACCCTCATCGGTTGCCAGGTCGCCGCAGATCATACGCAGCAAAGTGGTTTTGCCATTACCGTTCTCCCCTACCAGTCCAATTATATTACCACGAACCAGCTGCAAACTAATTGGCTTGAAATGAAAATTATGCAGCCTCGATCGGAAATACTTTGCAATGCTGCTTGCCCTGGCAACAGTTTCCGCCGGCGCAATTTCGGGAATTGTACCGGGTTGCTGCTGTGTTATTTTATCTAAGAAAGCAGCATATTCCTTCTGCAAATGCGAATTGGTATTTTTTGTTTTGCCAAGCTCTTTGCCCTCGTTATACTGCTTACGTAAATGCAGCGCGCCGGCCCGTACCTTATCCGGAAAATCATAATCGTACGTTAAATCAAGTAAACGCTGGCCGGCCCTGTTCAGATCCTCATTCTGTAAAGTAAGCCGTATTTCCTCTAACCTGCTTAAAAATTGCGCCTGCATATATGTAGTGCTGTAAAAATGGTTTGTGCCGGTTAATTGCTAACCTGTTAATTTGCTGCAAAAAACAAAGCTGCAATTTAGCAAAGTATTGTAACGATAAAATTTTAAATGAAGTATTTTAGTGGCGGCGTATATATGGAAACTTTTTTATCAAGTATAAGTATGATGATGGCAGATTTTTCAAAAATTGGCACATTGGCCAATTGGCACATTGGCTAATTAACCAATTTCCCCTAACTTTGCCCAAAAGCATTTTTAGCGATATACATATATGAGCGAGAGAATAATTGCCTACCGTGAAGCCTTGCGCGAAGCCATGCAGGAAGAGATGCGCAAAGACGAAAGCATTTTTATTATGGGCGAAGAAGTTGCCGAATATAATGGTGCTTACAAAGTTACCCAGGGAATGCTGGATGAATTTGGCGCGAAACGCGTAATTGATACTCCTATTGCAGAGCTTGGTTTTGCAGGTATTGGCGTTGGCGCAGCCATGAATGGCGTAAAACCAATCATAGAATTTATGACCTGGAATTTCGCGCTGCTTGCTATTGACCAGATTGTGAATTCCGCAGCTAAAATACTGAGCATGAGCGGTGGACAAATAGGCTGCCCGATTGTTTTTCGCGGACCAAGCGGCTCAGCCGGACAATTAGGCGCGCAGCACTCGCAGATGTTCGAAAACTGGTACGCAAATGTTCCCGGCCTTAAAGTAATTTCGCCATCCAACCCATACGATGCAAAAGGCTTATTAAAATCTGCTATTATAGATCCGGATCCGGTAGTTTTCATGGAATCGGAATTGATGTACGGCGACAAAGGCAATGTTCCGGAAGGTGAATATTATATACCTATTGGTAAAGCCAGCATCAAGCGCGAAGGAACTGATGTAACCATCGTTTCCTTTAATAAAATGATGAAAGTAGCATTACAGGCTGCCGAAGAATTACAAAAAGAAGGCATTTCTGCTGAAGTTATCGACTTAATGACGATTCGGCCGCTTGATTTCCCAACCATTGTTAATTCAGTTAAGAAAACAAATCGCCTGGTAATTATAGAAGAATCCTGGCCGTTTGGCTCTGTTTCTACAGAGATCACTTTCCAGGTTCAGAAACATGCTTTCGATTATTTGGATGCGCCAATTAAGCGCGTTTGCGGCAAAGATGTTTCCATGGCTTATGCGCCAACATTGGTTGATGCTTATTTGCCAAATGTAAAGGATGCGATTGAGGCGGTGAGGAGCGCGATGTATGTTTCTTAGTTGGAAGGTTGAAAGGTTTTAAAGTTGGAAGGTTTCTGCTATGAAGATTCAAGCATTTGAAGATCTGAATATTTGGAAACAAGCAATTGAAATAACCTTAAAGATTTATCCACTAACCAACAAAGATACATTTGCAAAAGATTTTGCATTGCGTGATCAAATTCGCAGAGCTTTAATATCGATTTCTTCCAACATCGCCGAAGGATTTGAAAAGAACAATAATAAAGATTTTATTAGATTTTTATACTATTCAAAAGGATCTTGCGGCGAAGTTAGAAGTCAGCTTTTTATTGCAATGAAACTTGGCTACATTTCAGATTTTGAATATTCGGATTTGAAAAATATATTGTTAAAAACAAGTAAACAAATACAAACGCTCATACAATATTTAAAGAATAAAGAAACCGGCGAAAGCAAATAACCTTACAACTTTCCAACTTTACAACCTTACAACTAAATGAAAATCACCTGGACTCCCATAAAAGAATACAAAGAGATAAAATTCGATTTCTATAAAGGAATTGCGAAAATTTCTATCAATCGTCCTGAAAAGCATAACGCATTTACGCCTTTAACGGTGGAGGAAATGATTGATGCGATGAACATCTGCCGCGACAAAGCCGAAATTGATGTAATAATTTTAACCGGTGAAGGTGGAAAAGCATTTTGCAGCGGCGGCGATCAGAGCGTTCGCGGACATGGCGGTTATGTTGGCGGCGACCAGGTTCCACGTTTAAATGTATTAGATTTACAGAAACAAATACGCTCAATTCCTAAAGCGGTGATTGCAATGGTAGCAGGCTGGGCCATTGGCGGCGGACATGTTTTACATGTAATTTGCGATCTTACTATTGCAGCAGAAAATGCGCGATTCGGACAAACCGGTCCGAAAGTTGGTTCGTTCGATGGCGGTTTCGGCGCAAGTTATTTAGCTGCAATTGTAGGCCAGAAAAAAGCGCGCGAAATATGGTATCTGTGCGATCAGTACGATGCTGCCGATGCTTTGCAAATGGGTTTGGTAAATAAAGTTGTTCCCTTAGAAAACCTTGAAGAAACTACGGTAGAATGGGCGCAAAAGATTCAGCAAAAATCGCCACTGGCTATTCGGTTATTGAAATCTGCTTTTAATGCCGATCTCGATGGACAGGCAGGCATACAGGAACTTGCCGGAAATGCCACTTTGCTTTACTATTTGAGTGATGAAGCTAAAGAAGGCAAAAATGCTTTCGTTGAAAAGCGCCAGCCCGATTTCAGCAAGTTTCCAAAATTCCCTTAAAATCAAATTTTTTGCAGAGGCGTTAAATATTTAGTGCCTCTTTTTCTATAATCAACTTCTGAAAAAACATTAAAGCATTTTCAGATAATAATATATATGGCAACATCGCGCACTGCAGTATGGCTACAGGCCTTCCGTTTGCATACATTACCACTTGCGGTGGCGGCTATTGCCATGGGTAATTTTGTTGCTTATGATGATGAAAAATTCAATGTTTTAATAGCGGCGCTTACAATTTTAACTGCTGTAAGCCTGCAAATACTATCGAACCTCGCAAACGATTACGGCGATGCAAAACACGGCGCTGATAATCCTGAAAGGCTCGGCCCCAAGCGCATGGTGCAAAGCGGAATGATTTCCGGCGATGAGATAAAGACAGGCATTGTGATTTTTATGTTGTTATCTTTATTATCGGGCTGTACCTTGCTCATCCTCAGCATAAATAATATAGGTTATACGGGTGCAATGGGCTTGTTCCTGCTGGGTATTTTAGCCATTGCTGCGGCCATAGCCTATACTGCAACCAAAAAACCGTATGGTTACCGCGCACTTGGCGATGCCAGTGTTTTTATCTTCTTCGGGCTGCTGGCTGTTGCCGGCTCATATTATCTCCAGGCGGGCGCTCTAAAGCCATCTTTATTATTGCCTGCTATGGGCATGGGCCTATTGAGCACAGCCGTACTAAATATTAATAACATACGCGATTTAGAAGCAGATGAACGCGCAAATAAAAGAACAGTAGCTTTACATTTAGGCATACGCAACGCAAAGCTGTATCACTGGTTTTTACTGCTGGGCGGATTTTTAAGCTTTTTATATTACCTCTACCTGCACCATACCTCAGCTGTGCAGTACCTTTTTTTAATTCCGGGAATTTTATTCATTTTTAATGGCTTTGGCGTTCAAAAAAGCCATCAGCCGCATCAGATAAATCCATATTTAAAGCAATTGGTTATTTCCACGCTAATTTTTACACTTAGTTTTGGTTTGGGATTATGTTTTGATAATTATACTGAAAACAAAAAAATAGAAACCTGGAACTCAAGGATTGAGCAATTTCAAGCGGAGCAACAAAATTCAAATAAAAACGTAAATCCTTAGATGGATAATTTACGCTACTTTGCAACATTCGAAAAATACACACTCAGATTTAAAAAACCGGCAGGAACATCTCGCGGATATTTAACCGAAAAACCAAGCTGGCTCGTATATATAGAAGATCGTGAAAATGGTTTGCGCGCCACTGGCGAATGTTCAATAATTCCCGGTTTAAGTGCCGATGATATTCCGGATCTGGAACGATTTATAGCCAAAAGCTGCCAGGATTTTAATGTAAATCAGCAACTTGTAATTCCTGTTATTAAAAAACCATTACCAGCATTAACTTTTGCATGGGAAATGGCATTGCTCGATCTGCAAAATGGCGGCAGGCAAATCTATTTCGATAGTGATTTTACCAGAGGCACCAAAAGCATTTTTATCAATGGGCTTATATGGATGGGGAGCCGTGACAGCATGCTGCAGCAAGTCGGGCAAAAATTAAAGGAAGATTTTCACTGCATCAAGCTAAAAATCGGTTCGCTGAATTTTGAGGAAGAACTTGAAATCCTTAAAAGTATCCGCAAGCAGTATGGTTACGATTTGGAATTAAGATTAGATGCGAACGGCGCTTTTAGTACTGAAGAAGCGAATGAAAAGCTGGAAAAATTATCCGGATTTAAAATTCATTCAATAGAGCAGCCCATAAAGCCTGGCCAGCTTGAAGCCATGGCAGAACTTTGCCGCAATTCCCCTATTCCCATAGCGCTTGATGAAGAGCTTATTTCTATATATGAATACGAAGAAAAATGCTTTCTGCTGGAAAAAACGCAGCCGCAATATATTATTTTGAAGCCAAGCCTGGTTGGTGGATTTGCCCACGCAGATGAATGGATTGCCATTGCAGAGAAAAAGAATATCGGCTGGTGGGCAACATCAGCTTTGGAAAGTAATATTGGCTTAAACGCTATTGCACAATGGGTTGGCGCAAAAGAAACTACAATGCCGCAAGGCCTGGGTACAGGTAGTCTTTATACCAATAATTTACCATCTCCGCTTATCCTTGAAGGCGAAAATCTGAAATTTAAAGCATAAAAAAGCCTGTACACGTTAAATGTACAGGCTTTTTTATTATTCCAAAAAAATACTTTTGTTAACCAAATTATTGTATTTCCGCAGAAATACCCTGGTCCAGTATAGCGGTACATAATGGCTCAAGGTCTTCATACGTACCCTTTTTTACTTTGCATTTACCTTTTGTGTGGATAATCCAGGCGCATTGTTCGGCCTGGTGCTCATTATGTTTTAATATCTTCACAAAAGTTTCTATCACATGGTCAAAAGTATTAACATCATCGTTATACACCACAATATTCTTCTCCAGTGTTTCTACAACCTCTAACTCCAGTAATTCCTGCGTTTGTGTGCTCATAATAATCTGTTTAAAATTGCTGCCCTTTTTAAGATTTTCTGTTTTTAACGTATAACAAATATAAAGAATTCTTTTACCGGCAGATTAATATATGCGGATTGTGGATAAATATTTGCAGATAAAGTAATGAGGAAAATATCAGGATTAACATGTATTTTCGCATAAATAAAGTATAAAAGCATACAATGCTGAATGACAAGGTTGTTTTAGTTACGGGCGGCACGGGATCGTTCGGTAAAATGTTTATAGAAGTAGTGCTGAAAAAATATCCGCGAATAAAAAAGCTTATTGTTTTTTCGCGTGATGAATTAAAGCAGTTCGAAATGTCTCAGACATTTTCAATGGAAGAATACCCCCAATTAAGATATTTTATTGGTGATGTGCGTGATAGTGAAAGGCTTTACAGGGCGTTTGATGGTGTTGACATAATTGTACATGCTGCCGCTCTGAAGCAGGTTCCAGCTGCTGAGTACAATCCAATGGAATGTATTAAAACAAATGTGCTTGGAGCGGAAAATATAATCAATGCAGCAATTGACCGTGGTGTAAAATCGGTTGTTGCATTATCTACCGATAAAGCTGCAGCGCCTATAAATTTATACGGCGCTACAAAGCTCTGTTCCGACAAACTGTTTGTAGCCGCTAATTTATTAAAAGGTGGAAAAGATATTAAATTTTCGGTGGTAAGATATGGGAATGTAATGGGTTCACGCGGTTCAGTAATTCCATACTTTATGGAAAAGCGTAAAACCGGTATCCTGCCAATTACACACGATGGTATGACGCGTTTTAACATCTCGCTGCAAGAAGGTGTAGATTTGGTTTTACACGCAATTGAAAACTCATGGGGAGGCGAAATTTACGTGCCAAAAATCCCATCATACAGGATTACAGATGTTGCTACAGCAATAGGCCCAACCTGCAAACAGGAAATAATAGGTATTCGTCCCGGTGAAAAGATCCATGAAGAAATGATTACCGATGCGGACTCGTTTAACACCATAGATGCCGGCAAATACTATATAATTCTGCCACAGAGCACAAATTGGAATGTAGAAGAATATATAAAATCACTGAACGCTAAACGAGTAGAAATAGGTTTTAAATATAACTCCGGCACAAATAATGATTGGCTGACTGCGGAACAGATTCGAGAGCTGATTAAAGAGCATATTGATCCTAACTTTGAGGCTTAAATTCATGAAAGCTATACCATATGGCCGCCAGCATATTACAGATGAAGATATACAAGCTGTAATTGAAACGCTTAAAAGCGATTATTTAACACAAGGCCCTAAAATACAGGAGTTTGAAGACAAATTTGCAGCTTATGTAGGAAGCAGGTTTGCAGTTGCAGTTGCTAATGGCACAGCTGCATTACACTTATGTGCAGTGGCCCTGGATGTTAACCAAAATACAAATGTAATTACAACCCCGATAACGTTTGCTGCTTCAGCTAATTGTGTGCGTTATTGCGGCGGCAATATTTTCTTCGCTGATATCAATCCTGAAACATATCTACTTGATATTAAAAGCGTTAAGGCTTTAATTGAATCTAAACCGAAAGGATATTTCCATGGCATTATTCCGGTAGATTTTGCCGGCTTTCCAGTTGATCTGGAAGAATACAGGAAATTAGCAGATGAACATGGTTTGTGGATTATTGAAGACGCATGCCATGCGCCAGGCGGCTTTTTTATTGATAGTAAGCAATCAAAAGCATTTTGTGGCAATGGCATATATGCGGATATGGCTATTTTTTCATTCCACCCGGTTAAGCATATTGCTACCGGAGAAGGTGGAATGATAACCACAAATAACCACAAGTTATATGAAAAACTAAAGCTTCTTCGTACGCATGGTATAACAAAAGATCAGAGATTAATGCATGAAAACCATGGCGGCTGGTATTATGAAATGCAAGAGCTTGGTTTCAATTACCGTTTGCCAGATATGCTTGCAACTTTGGGAATAACACAATTACACCAGGCCGATAAAGGTTTGAACAGAAGGCAGGAAATTGCTGAAAGATATACAAAAGCATTTTTAGGCACATCTATATATGCGCCTAAGTTCAATAATGAAGGCAAACATGCTTATCACCTGTATATCATACAAGTAGAAAATCGTTTATCTTTATATAACCATCTTCGAGAAAAGAATATATTTGCGCAGGTGCACTATATTCCGGTTCATTTAATGCCATATTATAAACAGTTTGGCTGGAAAAAAGGAGATTTCCCGGTAGCTGAAGCTTATTACGAAAAATGCCTGAGCTTGCCTATGTACCCAAGCCTCACTAATGAGGAACAGAATTATGTAATAGAATCGGTACTGGAATTTTTTAAGTAATTAAAAATATGAGTATTTTCCTGCAAACAGAGCGATTAACATTAAATCCGGTAACACAAAATCATTGTACAGAAACATACCTCGGCTGGTTGAATGATTATGAGGTAAACAGATTTTTGGAAACAGGCAACTACCCTTCTACTATAAACACCCTTTATGATTTTATTTCCAACCAGGAGAAACAAAAATCTTTATTTCTGGCGATTCACCTTAAAAGCTCTGATAAGCATATAGGAAATATTAAAATTGACGGTATGCATCCTATACACAGAACAGCAGAATATGGCATTTTACTCGGCGATAAAAAAGAATGGGGAAAAGGGTACGCCAAGGAAGCTACGCAAGCAGTATTAACACACTGCTTTAACAGATTAAATATTAGAAAAATAACATTAGGCGTAGTAAAAGATAATGTAGCCGCAGTTGAACTATACAAAAAATTAGGGTTCGAAATTGAAGGCTGTTATATAAATCATTGCTACTATGATGGTGCATATCGTGATATTTACAGGATGGGATTAATCAAAAAATTTTGAAAAGCATTGACAAACTAATTCTGGGTACAGTACAGTTAGGCCTGCCGTATGGTATAAATAATAATACCGGGCAGCCTGGTAATAATGAAGCATTTGAAATACTTGCATGTGCACAACAAAACGGTATTGACACTTTAGACACGGCAAATGCATATGGCGATGCGGAAAGGATTATTGGTGAGTTTCATAAAACTCAGCCTGTTAAATTTAAAATAAATACAAAGTTCCAGTTTGTTGAAGATCAGGATCTAAAGGCAAGCACTTTTCGCACAATAAATACATTAGATATAAGTAGTATAGATACATACATGTATCATAAGTATGCTGATTTACAAAATAAACAAGCTAAATTTATTTTAGCAACATTAAAAAATGAAGGAGTAATAAAAAAAACCGGCATATCAATTTATTCTAATAAAGAATTTACAACAGCTATTGATACTGAATTTATAGATGTTATACAAATACCTTTCAATTTACTGGATAATTATACTTTACGTGGCGCATTAATAGAAAAAGCAAAACAAAATGGTAAAGAGATTCACATAAGATCCGTTTTTCTGCAAGGCCTTTTCTTTATGCAAGAAGATAAAATACCGGAAATTCTTTATCCGCTAAAACGGCATATTTCTCATTTACAAAAAATAGCTTCGGAAAACAATATTTCTATTAATACATTAGCATTGGTTTACGCACTAAGCATAAATAATATAGATAAGGTGCTTATAGGCGTTGACAGTCTCGCGCAGCTGCAAAACAATTTGAAATCGGTAGATGCGAATATTAGTTCATCAGTAGTTCAAGCTGTTAACAATATAAAAGTTGAAGAAATTGATTTACTAAATCCTGTTAACTGGAAATGAAAGTTATAATCATTACGCAGGCAAGAATCGGATCTACAAGGTTACCAGGCAAGGTTTTAAAGAAAATCAATAATAAGACATTGCTTGAAATACATTTACTCAGAGCTTCAAAAGCCAGAAATGTTTCAAAGATAATTGTAGCAACTACAACTGAGCCAGGCTCCGAACAAATTGTTCAAATTGCAGAATCGCTCGGCCATGGTTTTTTCTGCGGCCCTGTTGAGGATGTATTGGCAAGGTTCTACATGGCTGCATTGCCAGAAAAGCCCGATTATATAGTAAGAATTACATCCGATTGCCCATTAATTGACCCGTCATTAATTGATGAGGTTGTTAACGCCGCCATTGATAATGATGTTGATTACGCATCCAACATAAATATTTTAACTTTTCCTGATGGTGTTGATACGGAGGTTATAAGATTTTCTGCATTGGAAAAAGCCTTTAATGAGGCAAAAGAAAACGCTGACCGTGAACATGTAACGCCATATATTCGCAGAAATTCAACTTCACAAAACGGAAATTTATTCAGGTCAATATCTATTGAGAGCCCTGTAGATTATTCAGATATAAGAATAACTGTTGATACCAAACAAGACTTTGAATTTATTACACACTTAGTAAGTGAACTGGGTTTTGAAAAGCCCTGGCAGGAATATGTGACTTATATATTAAATAATTAACAGCATGTATTTAAAAATAGAAGATTTTAAAAAATCTCATCAATACCGAAACAAAATACACGATCTTATACCAGGTGGCGCACATACTTATAGTAAAGGTGACGATCAGTTCCCGGAGTTATCGCCTGCTGCTATTTCATACGGCAAAGGAGCATATGTTTGGGATTTAGATGGCAATAAATTTCTGGACTGCTCAATGGGTTTAACTTCAGTTAGTCTGGGCCATGCTTTTGAGCCTGTAATTGAGCGTGTTAAGCAGGAACTAGATAAAGGTGTCAATTTCCAAAGGCCTTCCTATATCGAAGCCGAGATGGCTGAAAGATTTTTATCGTTGGTACCACAGCACCAAATGATAAAATTTGCGAAAAACGGCTCAATTGTAACTACAGCTGCTGTAAAACTATCAAGAGCATTTACAGGCAGGAAATTAGTTGCTTTTCCAGGCGATCATCCCTTCTATTCTTATGACGACTGGTTTATCGGAAAAACAAGCTGTAATTACGGAGTTCCGGAAGAAATATCTACCTTATCAGTAACTTACAAGTCAGATGACCTACAATCCTTACAAGCATTATTTGAACAGTATCCCAACCAGATTGCCTGTGTAATTTCAGAGCCTGAAAAAAACTTTGGTCTGCCGGAAAACTATCTGAAAGATGCAATTGAACTTGCACATAAATATGGGGCATTATATATAGTTGATGAAATGATAACCGGCTTTAAAACAGATTTACCCGGTTCAATTAGAAAATACAATGTGGAACCAGATTTGGCAACCTGGGGCAAGGGTATTGCAAATGGCTTCTCATTTTGTGCGCTTACAGGGAAAAAAGAAGTAATGGAGTTTGGAGGCATAAGGGCTGCCGGGAAAGAAAAAGTATTTCTTATTTCTACAACACATGGAGGTGAAACGCATTCTTTAGCTGCGGGCCTTGCCACAATTGATTTTTTTGAAAAAGAAAATGTTATTAAACACAATCAAAATACAGGCGATTTTTTTCTTTCGTTAATGAATGAAAAAGTACGTAATAAAAAACTGGAAAATTATATAGAGATTGCACCGTGCAACTGGATGCCAATATTTATTTTTAAGGATAAAGATGGTACGGTTTCACCAGGCTTTCGCACCTTAGCTATGCAGGAAATGATAAGAAGAGGCGTACTTTTCCAGGGTGCATTTGTTCCATGTTATTCGCATACGCAAGAAGATATAAATTTCTTTGCGGAATGTTGGGATGCAACGTTAGCCACATATATACAAGCCCTGGAAAATGGTTATGATAATTATTTAATTGGAGAACCTGCTAAGCCAGTATTTCGAAAGTATTTATAAATGGAGAAAATAATTTTTCGGGCTGATGGAAATTCTAAAATCGGACTTGGCCATTTTTACAGGGCGCTTGCATTAGCCGCTATGCTTAAAAATCACTTTTACTGTGTTTTTGCTATAGCAACTCCTGAAGAATTTATCAAACAGCAAGTTTTAGATCTCGGTTTAGGTATTATTGAACTGCCTGCAATTCAATACTCATTGCCTGATAATAAAGGCAGTGAGGACGAGGTTAAATTCGACTTATATGAATATTTGTCAGGTAATGAAATAGTTGTGCTTGATGGGTATTGGTTCGGAGAGAATTACCAGGCTGAAGTGAAAAAAAAATGCAGGTTTCTTTTTTATATAGATGATCAGTTAAAACCGAATTACAATGCCGATGCAATAATTAATCATGCACCAGGCGTAAATACAAATAATTATATTGTAAGTAAAAATACCAGGCTATATTTAGGTTTAGATTACTTACTTTTACGTCCGGAGTTTTATTCAAAAAAATCGGGTTCAGCATTAAATAAAAGCGTTTTTATATCATTAGGCGGGTCAGATGCATATAGCTTAACACTACCATTAATTAAACTTGTTAATGAGTATTTGCCAGAAGGGGAAATAAATATTTTAGTAACTTCAGCCTTTAAAGCTGTAGATATTGATTCCATATATGAGCTTTCCGGAAAATACCTTAATATTAAAGTGCATGAAAACCTATCTGCAGGTAAGCTTGTAAATATTATAGACAGAAGCTCACATTGTGTAGTAGCCTCCAGCACGGTATTACTGGAATGCTTTGCAAGAGGCAGAAAAGCTTTTTCTGGATATTACGTTTCTAACCAAATGAATATCTTCGAAGGCATGTTAAATTCAGGATTTATTTATGGTGCAGGAAATTTCCTTGAAATGGATTCACAGATGAAAGTAAAACTTGCTGCATATTTGTATAATAATTATCATATTTTTGATAATTTACCAATATATGGTGTTGACGAAAGGTATATTAAGATTTTTAAAGAAGCTTATAGAAATAATTAACAATTGAGTTTATATTTTGAATTTGGAACTACGAAAGGCAACCTTAAATGATTGTAAACTAATTTTTGACTGGGCAAATGATAAAGATGTCCGGAACAACGCCATAAATCAAAACGCCATTACCTGGGAAGATCATTGCACGTGGTTTTCAAAAATACTTTTCAGCCCTGATTCTTCAATATTTATTTTAACTATAAATAAAATGCCAGCAGGACAGATACGCTTAGATAAAAATGCAAAGGGCTGGTTCATTACTTACTCTGTTGATAAGGCACAAAGAGGCAAAGGAATTGGCAAAATGCTAATTACTAAAGGGATAGAACATGTGCCAAATGGCGATATTTTTGCTTTGGTAAGGTGTGAAAATATAGCATCCATTAAAGTTTTTGAGCGGCTAGGATTCGATAAATTAAAAGAAGAAAAATCTGGCACCGATTGTTTCATAACATATATTAAGCGTAAGTAATGAATGATATAAAAATTAATAATATAGTTATTGGCGAAGGTTACCGCCCATTCATAATTGCTGAAATGTCTGGCAATCACAATCAATCGTTAGAAAGAGCTTTGGAAATTGTTGATGCAGCAGCCGAAGCTGGTGCACATGCTATAAAACTTCAAACATATACGCCCGATACAATGACAATCCCCGGGGCTTTAACGATAGAAGATTCAAATTCGTTGTGGAATGGTAGAGAATTGTATGACTTATATAAAGAAGCTTACACACCTTGGGAATGGCATAAGCCCATTTTTGAGCGAGCCCTAAGTAAAGGGCTTATTGCATTTAGTACACCTTTTGATGAAACTGCAGTAGATTTTTTAGAAAAATTAGGAGTTGGCGCTTATAAAATAGCCTCATTTGAAAACACAGATTGGCCATTACTTAAAAAAGTTGCAAGTACAAAAAAACCTGTAATAATGTCAACAGGTGCTGCAACATTAGCCGATATTGATGAAGCTGTTAAAATATTAAAGGAGAATGGATGTAATGATTTAGTGCTACTTAAATGTACGAGCACTTATCCCTCTACTCCCGAAAACACTAATTTGCTAACTATACCTCATCTAAAACAAATGTTCAGTTGCCATATCGGGCTTTCTGATCATACTATGGGTATAGGAGCATCAGTGGCTGCAGTGGCTTTAGGTGCAAAAGTAATTGAGAAGCATTTTACGCTAAACAGAGCAGATGGAGGTGTTGACAGTGCATTCTCAATTGAGCCGCATGAACTTAAAAGTTTGGTTGTTGAATCTGAACGCGCTTTTCTAGCATTAGGAGAAGTAAAATATGGAATTCAAGCTGCTGAAAAAAATAGCCTGCGATTTAAACGATCGGTTTATGTTGTAAAAGATATTAATAAAGGAGAAGAATTTTCTCCTGAAAATATAAGGGTAATTAGGCCGGGCGATGGCCTGCAGCCAAAGTTTTATGAAGCCTTAATAGGTAAAACGGCAAGTAACAGTATAAAAGCAGGCACTCCCTTAACATGGAATCTAATATGATTAACTTTGTATTAGCAACGGACAAACCATGGCATGATGCACTTTATGATAATCTCCAGAATTCAATTAAAGGAGCAAAATGGTTCAGGATACAAAATAAACAAGAACTTACTCATCAAAAGCTCTCAGAGATTCAACCTGCATATATTTTCATTCCTCACTGGTCTTATATTATACCTAGTGAAATTTATGAAAACTTCTGCTGTGTAGTTTTTCATATGACAGATTTGCCTTATGGCCGAGGCGGAAGCCCTTTACAAAATTTAATTGTAAGAGGTTACAAAGAAACAAAGATTTCGGCAATACAAGTACAAAAAGGTTTAGATACTGGTGCGGTTTATCTTAAAAAAACTTTATGTTTGGCGGGCACTGCTGAAGAGATTTTTCTGAGAGCCACCACAATTATTGAAGAAATGATATTTGAAATCATTGAAAAAAAATTAACCCCTGTACCCCAGGTTGGTGAACCCGTAATTTTTAAGCGGCGAAAACCTGAAGAAAGTAATATAGCGGAATTAGAAATAATTGACCAATTGTATGATTATATAAGAATGCTGGATTGTCCCGGGTATCCAAATGCATATCTTGAAACTAAACATTTTAGGCTCGAATTTAGCAGAGCTTCCTTAAAAAGTGATGAAAGTATATTAGCCGATGTTAGAATCACTAAGAAATAAGAAAATACTTATTGTAGTTGCGCATCCTGATGATGAAATACTTGGTTTGGGTGCTACTATGCATAAATTAATTAATGAATATAATGTAACCACAAAAGTTATTATACTTGGTGAAGGTATTACATCGCGGAATGATACCAGAGACAGGCATTTGTTTGAAAAAGAACTGCAGATTCACAGAAATAACACTTACAACGCACAAAGCACCATTGGCTATCACGAGGTTGCAATCTATGATTTTCCTGATAACAGGTTTGATAGCGTAGATCTGCTGGATATTATAAAAGTAATTGAAAAAGAAAAACAATTATTCCTGCCGGAAGTTATTTTTACGCATCATGGCGGAGATGTTAATATCGATCACCAAAGAACATTTGAAGCTGTTATAACTGCTTGCCGGCCAATGGAAAATGAAGTGGTAAAAACCATAATTACCTTTGAGACACTATCGGGTACTGAATGGCGATCACCTACAGATCCAAGGCATTTTTTACCAAATTTGTTTATTAGCTTTACAGATAAGAATTTATCAGCTAAGATGAACGCTATGGAATGCTATGAATTTGAAAAACGCCTCTTTCCACACCCACGTTCTCCGGAAGCTATTAAAATTGTTGCGCAAAGATGGGGTGTTGCTGTTGGTAGAGCTTTATCGGAAGCATTTTGTGTTGTTAGAAGTATAAATTAAGTATTGAAATAGCTGATGCGTGAATTTACCATTCCAAACTGGGAGAAAGCTATCAGCATCTTTAAAAAACTCTCTGAATATAATCTATATGCCGAACGCTTTAGGTTTGAATACTATTTCTTTATTTCAGCAAATCTGAATTTTACAGGTAAACTAAAACTATTTGTACTGCATTTTTTAGCATCTGTAAATATTATTCGGTATATTATTAAATACCAGATTTTTACAAAACGTATTGATTTAAAAAATTATCAGTATATAATAT
>DAIUCM010000006.1:0-59254 GCA_036846145.1 Bacteroidota bacterium | reverse complement strand
AACATTTGCATTTATGCTTTAAAGCTGTTTTCTTAACGCTTATAATTTAAGGCCGTTCCAGCGCTTTGCAATTCTTTATACTTTTATTAAAAAATTAAAATTTCAATTCTATTTATTTACGTTGCAACAAGCCCTGCATGGGCGAACTATGTCAGCATGGGGCAAAGCCCTATGCATAAAAAAACCGTAATAAACGACATTGATTTATTATTCACCATTTACAATTCACAATTAAATTCATATATCAATTACTCAAAAAATGCCTTGAATTAATAACAGGTGCAGGAATGCTATATTTCTACACCAAATAATGAATACTCAACATTCATCCAATCATCCAATCATTCATTCATTGATCTACGCAAACCTGCGCTTGCGTACATAATTAAAAATCATACCGAATAAAGCAATCAGTACAAGCGGCAGCACCATATTTAGCAATTGCCAGTTTAGGCGCTCGGTTTTTATACGTCCGCTATCCAGCAAACGCAAACGGTAATCTTTGGCTCTTAAACTTATTAAACCGCTTTCATCAACCAGGTAATCTACACAATTCAGCACAAAATTCTTGTTGCCAAACGTCTGGTTGCTGTACTGGTCGAAACCAAGCGGATAAACCTGTTGCTTGCTTTTGTTTATCTGGTTCTTCAGCACATCGCCATCGCTTATAACAATCATTTTGGTGGATTTTCCAGTCGCTTTAAATTCGCCATATTCACCAGTTGCCAGCGCTTCCGGCGATATTCTCCCCGCGAAGGTAGAATTGAAATTACCTTCCAGCAGAACAGCGAGATTTTTCGGGCCTTGCTTGTACAAAGGCTGTTCCTTCTGCAAAGTTGCCACCAGGCTAAGGTTTATGCGTACCGGGTTTAGCATTACGCGCGTATATGGCGATGTTTGCAGCAATACGGTTTTCTTAACATCTGCATTGCTCCGGTTATCAATAACATCTAAAGTACTGGCGAATGAAAACCATATAGCATTGAGGTTGTGCACAATAGGATGCGAACTTTGCGGAACCACAACAGGGTAATACGGCCATTTCAGCAATTGCTTGCGCTGCTGCTGCCCGTAAGGCGTTACCAGCGGAATATAATTGCAATTTAAGTCCTGTACGAGATCGTAATTTACACGTACGCCATACTTGAACAGGAAATCCTCGAAAAGATTTGTCTTGTAATCATGTGTAAATGCTACGCCATCGCGCAGGCTATCCATATCGGCGTGTAGAGCTTCAACCGCCCAAAGCACTTTTCCGCCATTCATAATATACTGGTCTATTTTATACTTTTCCAGCTCGGTGAAAAAAGAATCGGGCTTGGCGATAATTATGGCATCGTAAGGATCTAAACGGCCAACTTTATATTGCGGAAGGTTTACATAATCAACTGTGTAATATTCATTTAAAGTGCTGTACAAATCGGCTGTGTGCATTCGCCCCAGCTCGCCGTGTCCTTGTATAATGGCAATCTTGGGCTTATCGGGCATTTGTAGCTTTCTGATTGCATTTGTTAACTGGTACTCAAGCCCGATAATGGAATTGTGCAGGATTTCTTCCGGCGAAACATTACCAAGCTGTTGCTGCAGCAATTCCACCGGCATACTTTTGTTATTGAACGTTACAATAGCTCCAGGAAAAATAACGCGTTGCGTAAGCTGGTTATCCTGGTTAACTTCCAGGTTTACAGGATTTAAACCTTGTGTTGTTAGCTGTTTGTATAAATTCTGCCTGCTTTGCGCATCGGGCATATTATCGGGATTAATAAACTGGTACTGAACCTTATCGCCGTTGATCCTGCGGAATTCATCCAGCATATCTTTTGTCGCCTGGTTCAGCCTGCGGAAACCCGGCGGCAAATCTTCACCCTCCAGGTAAACCGTTACAAAAACAATATCGTTGAGGCTGCGCACCAGTTGTTTTGTAGGCGTGCCAAGCGTGTATCTTTTATCTTCAGTAAGGTCGAAACGCTTATAAAAAATATTGGCCAATATATTCAAAGCCAAGGCAATGCCTACAACCATCAGCACTTGTACAATAGCCTGCCAGCGCTGCGATCTTTTTTTACCTGTTGAACTCTTTTTCGCTACCATTTTCTGCTTTGGATAATGGTTTTAGTGGTTAATAAAAACACGGCTATAAAGCTGATGAAATATACCAGATCGCGCGTATCTACAACTCCCCTGCTAATAGATGTGTAATGGCTTTGTATGCTGATAGATTCGAAAAGTGCATCGGCGCTGTTGAGGAAGCTCAAACCTCTTAAAAAATCCAGTAACTGGTAAAAAAAGAAACATAGAAACATGCCGACAATAAAGGAAACGATCTGGTTATCAGTGAGTGACGATGCAAATAAGCCTATTGCTAAATATGCGCCGCCTAAAAATAACAGCCCGATATATGATCCCCATGTTGCGCCGGTATCTATATTTCCTTTGGGTACTGCCAGATCTG
Source organism: Bacteroidota bacterium (assembly GCA_036846145.1). Lineage (GTDB taxonomy): Bacteria > Bacteroidota > Bacteroidia > CAILMK01 > CAILMK01 > DAIUCM01. The sequence continues at coordinate 56,802 of DAIUCM010000006.1, read as the reverse complement.
AAACGGTATAAAAATAGAGTAAAGTTGGCAGCAGTGAGAAAATCACCAGCACCATTCCCGCCCAGAATTTCCCCATAACAATCTGGAAATCGGTTACCGGTTTGGTTGATAAAATTTCTATTGTTCCTGTTTTTTGCTCCTCAGCGAATGATCGCATGGTAATAGCCGGAATAAGAAACATAAACACAAACGGCGCTATACTGAAAAGCTGCTCCAGCGTAGCGTAATTGTTATCGAAAATATTGAAATCGGGTAAAACCCACATGAACAAACCCACTGCCAGCAAAAAAACGCCAATGGTTATATAACCAATCAGCGAGCTGAAAAACAGTGTTATCTCCTTCTTAAAAATTGCGTACATCTTTGAATGATCAATTATCAATAATCAATTATCAATGCGGGTAGTTTTGAGGATTGCGAACAGCAATCTTCCTAACTCATCTGCATCATTAAAAATACTTAAATACGTCTTTTCTTCTATATAACCGGTATCTTTTAGTAAAGAAATCCAGTATTTTGTTTCCAAACATTCTTTATAAGCAATAGAAATTTTGCTTGAAAAGTCTTTTTTGGAGATAGCTCCATTCGCCTCTGATATATTTGCGCCAATACCTGTGCCGCTTCTAAGAAGCTGTTTTGATAAAACATACTCGCGTTTATCAGCTGTTAAATGCTGATACGCCTTAACAATTCTGATGGCAAAGGTATAAGCCTTATCAAAAACCGCATTATCTTTTTTCATTGATAATTGATTATTGATCATTGTTCATTGATGAAGTTAACTGTCGGAAGATTGTCTCTAAATTTTGAGTCTCACGAATCATCTCGTAAATGACGTTATTCTTTTCAACGCTCCAACGGAAAATAGTTTCGCGCATATCGGATTTGGTATCGGTGCGAAGCATCCAGGCATTTCCGCGTTTTTCTGCGCTTTCTACGCCGGGAATGGATTTTAATGCCTCGGCTGAAACAGGATTTTTAAACTCAACACGGATGTAGTTTTTACCGCTGATCTGGCTGGTTAACTCTTCCGTTGAACTATCCGCCGCAATTTTACCGCGATTAATGATGATCACACGGTTGCACATGGCCTGTACTTCCTGCATAATATGCGTAGAAAGAATCACCGTTTTCTGCTGCCCGACATCACGGATCAGGTTACGGATTTCAACGATCTGGTTCGGGTCTAACCCGCTGGTTGGTTCATCAAGTATCAATACTTCCGGGTCGTGCAAAAGGGAGTGCGCCAAACCTACACGCTGGCGGTAACCTTTACTCAGCATGCCTATTTTTTTGTGTTTTTCAACACCTAAACCCGTAATATCCACCAGCTCATTTACGCGTTTGCTTACATTGCCTTTGTACTGATGAATACCGGCTATAAAGTGCAGATATTCTTTAACATACATATCCAGGTATAAAGGATTATGCTCCGGCAGATAACCCACACGTTTGCGTACTTCCAGGCTTTCTTCCTCAACATCCTTACCGCAAACAAAAGCTTTACCGTAAGTTGGTGTAATATAACTGGTAAGCATCTTCATAGTGGTAGATTTTCCCGCACCATTCGGACCAAGAAAACCCACAATTTCGCCGGTTTTTATCTCGAACGAAATGCCATCAACTGCTTTCTGCTCACCGTAAATTTTGGTTAGCTCCTGTACTTTTACCGACAATGTTTTGCTTTATTTTAAACGGATTGCGAAGTTACGCAACCGAAAGATTGTTTCCGCCTAAGCTAAACAGAAATTGTACCGAAAAGCAATGAGTGACTGAGTAATTGAGTAAATGAGTGAATTTTTAAAGTATTTTTTGGCGAAATGATATATGGGTTTTAATTATTTACATTGCCAGCTTTATATGGGCATATCGCATATATCAGTAACCATATTTTTAAAATAAAATCTCAGTATAGCATTATTTTAGAATATGTTATATTAAAAGAATAATTAATTTTGAGAAATAAGCTGCAGTCCAAATACAAATGAAATTATTTGTAACAATTATTCTACTCTTTCAATTAAGAACGAGTCTCGTTGCCTGCAACTGTGCTGATCTAAAGCCGCTGAAAAGACAAGAATTTAAAAAAGCTGGATTAGTTTTTATTGGTAAGGTTTTAAGAATAGATTATAATGAACAAGAAAATAAGAAGAATATTACTTTCGAAGTAAAAGAGTGGCTAAAAGGCAATGAACGAACAAGCAAAGTAATTATTTCTACAGCCAGTTATTCAGCTTCATGCGGACTTTCCATTACTGAAGGAGAAAGCTGGTACATTTTTGTGGATCAGGAAGATAATAATTCTTTTTATGTAGGAAGATGCGGCAGAAGTGTGCAATTGGATAGAAAATTTGATTTATCCGATAAGCATGTATCTATTGAAAAGCGCAAATGGAAAAAGCGAATAAAAAGATATAAACAAGATAAAATATTAATATCAATATTTTGATATCACACATATGTAAAATTGTGTCTATATTGACATAGCTTTCGGAATTGTAAATCTCTAATTCGCAATTAATCTCTCCGCCGCTTCTTTTCCCTGCCTGATACAATCTGGAATACCAACGCCGCTTATGAATGCACCAGCAATTTCAAAATTTGGAATTTGCGCAACCATCTCCTCAAGTGCTGCTACGCGCTGCAAATGCCCGACTTTATATTGCGGCAAAGCGTTTTTCCAATGATAACTCCATGTACGAAGCGGATTTTTCGCCTTGACATGGATAATTTCAGCCAGCTCTTTATGCGCACGTTGAATATCGCTCACTTCATCTACCACATCATTTCCGTTGTAAAAACAACGCGCCAGCAAAACATCTTCCGGTGCACGATGAGGCCATTTTTCTGATGACCATGTACTCGCCGTCATTTTCTGCGAACCGTTGCGAACCGCCACAAATCCGGTAGCATTTACATCACTTTCGATATCTGATTTTTTATAAGCCAACGTAACTATTTTGCTCGATGAAACCGTAAACTGAGAAAGTAATTCCGCTGCATCTTTAGAAATTTCCTGCATGAATTTTTGCGCCGGTACAATTGGCAAAGCCATCAGAATTATATCCGCTTCTAGCGTTGTTCCATCCGAAAAACCAACCGTGAAAGCATTTTTCGCACTATCCTTATATAGGGTCTCTATGGTTTTGTGAACGAAGTTTGTGTTTTTCAGCGATTTCATCAGCGCATCTGCCAGCGAATGAATCCCGTTCTTCAATCCAACAAATGGCGAGCGGTTCTGTATATTACTTTCAGTTTGTTTTGGTTGATTTTCAATCGCTGCCGTTAAGCTACCGAACTTCTTTTCCATCTGCAAAAATTGCGGGAAAGTCGCCTGCATACTTAGTTCTTCCGATGGCGTTGCGTAAATACCACCAAACAAAGGTTCCGCATATTTCCGCAGCATTTCCAAACCGAACCTGCGGGAAATAAACGATGCAAAACTTTCGTCCTCATCACTTTCACGTGCCGGAATATTGCGTTCCTGCAACACACGCTCTTTACCATCTGCCGTAAATAATTCGCTTTGCATGAAAGCTTCCAGATCTGTCGGGACCATCATATTCAAACCCTTTGGCGAGGAAAGCATTTTTCCGTGATTCAATATATGGAATTTGGAAGTTTTAGGCTGGATGAGTTCATCGCTCAAACCCAATTCTTCTATTAAATTTATCGCATATGGCTTGGTAGTAATAAATGAATCCGGCCCGGCTTCTACCAGGAAATCACCATCGCGCATAGTGAGCATTTTGCCGCCCAACGCGCTGCATTCTACAATTGAGATGTTTTTTTCACCTGCTTTCTCCAGATAAAACGCTGCCGATAATCCGGTAATTCCACCGCCTAAAATTGCTATTCTTTTTTCCATATTAACCTTTAACGATGCCTGTTAAATTTATTCTGCGCCTTGAAGTCCGGGATTCCCGCCTGCGCCGGAATGACGGTTAAGAACGAGGAGCTCTAAAGTTCAGTCGGAGTTTCTCGAGCAAATTGCGTCATTCCGGGCTTGCACCCGGACCACGAAGTAGCAGCGGAGCTAATCCCGAGCATTTGAAACTTTGCGCTCTTCCGAATTTGCAATTCGGAAGTTTCGAGTTTATGGATTTTTAATCCGCATTAATTTACTTTTTGCAGATTACAAATCTGCATACTCCGTGCTTCGGAATTAAAAATTCCGAAGAGCCGCGACGAACAGAGCCGCGCCGAACGTTAATTTATTGTTAATGTTATAATATCAATTTTTCAATTTATATATACAATTCCCCAAAAATGCTTTGAAACTCTCTTGACCTTGAACCGTTGCACGAAAAGTCCTCCCCTTGGGGGAGGATTTAGGCGGGTTTAAACTTCATGAACTTCTCTAAAACCAACTCTTTAAACAACTTACCTAAATTCGGATGATCATTCAAAGAACCGGCGCGCTCTAAATGTACGCCAACTTCTTTTGCCTTCTGCTTGCCCTCAATATCAATATCATACATTACTTCCAGGTGATCTGTAATAAAGCCAACCGAGCAAACCAACAGCGATTTTTTACCTTCATCTGTAAGTTCCTGAATTACATCTAATAAATCCGGTCCGAGCCATTTTTCCTGTGTTCTGCCGGCGCTCTGGAAAGCGAAAGTCCAGTTTTGGATAATCATTTTATCAGCTACCAACCTACAAGTTTCTAATAGTTGATCTTTGTATGGATCGTTATTCTGGAGTATTTTTTCAGGGAGAGAATGCGCTGTGAAAATGTACATCACTTCCTGCAATTCATCCGCAGAAAAATGCTTTTGCGCTTCAGTAATTTTTTCTTCCAAGGCTTCTATGAAAAGCGGATGATCGTGCCAGTTTTTGATGTACTTGAATTGGATATTTGCTCCCGATTTCAGGTTTGCATCTTCCACTTTTTCCATGTATTTGGCAATGCTCATGCCCGAAAAATGTGGCGCCATTACTATTCCAACTGCTTCTTCAATTCCATCATTTTTCATTTCTTCCACCGCTTCATGGATCCACGGATTCCAGTGGCGCATACCGACATATACTTTTATATCATCACCCAGTTCCTTTTGCAAAACTTCGGCCTGCTGATTTGTAATTTTCAGCAACGGCGATGATCCGCCAATCATTTTGTAACGCTCTGTTAGTTCGTGCAATAGCTCCGGCGTCGGCTTGTTTCCACGGCGAATATCTGTGTAATACGGCTCGATATCTTCGAGGTTATTCGGGCTTCCGTAAGCCATGAGGAGAACGCCTTTTTTTGTCATCGGGTTATGAGTTATGGATTATGAATTTTAATCGTCGCGGTGTAGAGACGTTGCATGCAAAGTATCTACGTGGAGCACCGGAAAATCAAATTCAATGCATTTTTTGACAATAGTATATATAGAATCTGTATTCTTAACTGGTTACTTGTTACTGGAAACTGGAAACTGATGTACATAATCTACAATCCTGCGCATAGTCGCAACATCGGCCTGCGGCATAATTCCGTGGCCAAGGTTGAAAATAAATCCCGGCCTGTCGATCTGGTCCAATATAAATTTAGATTTCTCTTCGATGATATGCCATGGAGCGATGATAGCTGCAGGATCTAAATTTCCCTGGATAGCAACTTCATGTTTTAACAATTTCCATGCTTCGCTGACATTTACGCGCCAATCTAAACCAACAACGGTTGCGCCGCAATCTTTCATCATTTCCAGTAAATGGCCGGTAACCACGCCAAAGTGAATTAAAGGAACATTTAGATCTTTCAGCATGGAGAACATTTTCTGCATGTGCGGATAAACGTATTCGCGGTAATCTTCGATGCTTAAATTCCCAACCCAGCTATCGAACACCTGAAGCGCCTGGCAACCATTTTCTTTCTGGAAACGAAGGTAATCGGCCATACTTACAGCCAGTTTATCCATTAATGCATGCCATGCTTTCGGCTGCGAATACATGAAAATTTTTGTTTTGTAGAAAGCTTTGCTCGGTCCGCCTTCAATCATATAGCTTGCCAATGTGAATGGCGCACCCACAAAACCAATTAGCGGAACATTTAAAGCTGCATTCAATTGACGAATTGTTTCTCCTACGTAAGGCAAAGTTTCATTCGCATCAAATAATTTAACACGATTTATATCATCGGCAGTTTTGATAGGCTCGTGAATTACCGGGCCGACATTTTCAACAATATCAAACGGAATTCCCATGGGGCCAAGCGGCAAAGTAATATCACTGAAAAGGATCGCCGCATCTACATTTAACTGCTCAATGGGTTTTAAAGTAACTTCAGTACAAACATCAGGGTGCTTGCAGATTTCTATTAAGCTGTATTTTTTGCGTATCTCGCGGTATTCGGGTTGGTAGCGGCCGGCTTGTCGCATGAACCAAACGGGTATATGATCTACTGGTTCCATGCGGCAGGCACGGAGAAAATTATCGTTAAATTGTGTCATTCCAAACTAAAATATGCGGCAAAGTTACGGAATGCTTGCTACTGTGTAATGATAAATGTCAGTGTTTGAACATTTAATTTGATGACCTAAAGCATTTTTCAGATATTGTATATATGCGATTTACATTCAGAAAACGTATATTTGATATATGATAAAGCATTTAAACTTCGTATCGATTGCCCTGACTCTTATAATTTTATCAGGTTTTGGTAAAGTTGCAGGGGCAGAAAATCCGGCAAAGCAAAAATCTTCATCGCAAAGCAAAAACCAGAAGATCACCAAAGCTAATTTGCAGCCGAAGATGTTTTTGGCTGGAATGCAATATGTAAACGGCGGAAGTTTTGTAAAAGGCAATACAGAGAAAATTTTGGCATCCAAAAACGATACGACTTTACTGGTCGGCATAACTAAGTCAAAAGATTCAGTTGCTGGCTTTTACATCAGCGACCATGAAGTTACAAATGCGGAATATCGTGCCTTTGTGCTTTGGGTGCGTGATTCAATGTCTTCAATCGGAAACAACTCAAATTCAAACTTCTACACTTATTCTATCGGAGGAAATCAGCATCAGATTAATATCTATCCCGATACGAAAATTTTCCAGAAAGAATATTCTTATACCAAAGACGACCCCATGGCGGTGAACTATTTTACGGATGAGAAATACAATGATCATCCGGTGGTTGGCGTAAGCTGGCAGCAGGCAAATGCGTATTGCCATTGGAGAACTGTACAATATAATAAAACCAATAAAAATCAGCCGGTAGAATTTCGTTTACCAACAGAAGCAGAGTGGGAATTTGCAGCTTTGGGAAAAGCAAGCAAAAAAATATATCATGATGAATACAGGTTATATCCCTGGGATGGAATTGATACAAGAAACATTCGAGGTAGTTACATGGCGAACTTTGGTAACTCTATAGATCAGAACAATTTATATGTGAAATATTATGTGAATGATGGTTACTTTTTGCCGGCGCCTGTAAAAGCCTTTAAACCAAACGAATATAAATTGTATAATATGGCCGGAAATGTTGCGGAATGGACTATAGATAAGCCGGCGGAATATTTAATGAATGAGCAAAATGCTGCGGCCTTTGAGAAAAATCCGGATGCGCGCATAGTGAAAGGCGGTTCCTGGGCGAATGGCTCAGCTTATTTGTTTTGCGGTGGAAAAGAAATCTTTTCGGAGAATAAGTCAAGCAGTAGAATTGGCTTCAGGGTTGTGATGAAAAAATAATTGCAACGGAAAATAATCCATATATATCCTTGCCTGAAAATACTTTCATCTGCTTATTATTGTAGGTTTAGATAATTATTCCGATTACCGCCGGCATGCATTTTATCATATAGTTAAACCCTGCAGAACAATTTATAATACTTTAGCTTTTCAATAACTTCACTGCTAAGTTAGTTAGCAAAATGCCTTAACTTTGCACCGATTTTCATTAAAATCATAACATTATTACAAACCGAATCATAACTTCATATATTACATGTACGATCAGTTAGTTAAGAAAGAAAAAACTTTAGCATTAATTGGCTTAGGTTATGTTGGCCTGCCAATTGCACTTGCTTTCGCGAAGAAATTCAAGGTAATTGGCTTCGATATAAAGCCGGATCGTGTGGCTTTGATGAACCAGCAAATTGATCCAAGTAACGAATTATCTAAAGAAGATTTTGAAGGTACAGATATTACTTTTACGCATAAGTTGGAAGATCTTCGCCAGGCAAATTTCTTTATTGTTGCTGTTCCTACACCAATTGATGAACATAACAACCCTGATCTTGGCGCTTTGTATGCATCCAGCACAACGGTTGGTAAGGTGCTGAAACCGGGCGATTATGTAGTTTATGAATCTACAGTTTATCCGGGTTGTACAGAAGAAGACTGTGTTCCGATCTTAGAAAAAGAATCAGGACTGAAATTCTGCCAGGATTTTAAAGTTGGCTATTCACCTGAGCGTATAAATCCGGGTGATAAAGAACATACCATCACCAAAATAACCAAAGTTGTAAGCGGTTGCGATGCAGAATCCTTGGACGTTATTGCACAGGTTTACAGCTCAATTATTGAAGCCGGCGTACACAAAGCAGCTACCATTAAAGTTGCAGAAGCAGCAAAAGTAATAGAAAACACACAGCGCGATTTGAATATTGCCCTGATGAATGAGCTTTCCATTATCTTTAACAAGATGAATATCAATACTTATGATGTTTTGGAAGCAGCAGGCACAAAATGGAATTTCCTTAAATTTTCTCCGGGTTTGGTTGGCGGTCACTGCATTGGTGTAGATCCGTATTACCTGACTTATAAATCTGCTGAAATTGGCTACCATTCCAAAGTAATCCTTGCTGGCCGACAGACGAACGATTCTATGGGCGCATATGTAGCCAAAGAAACAGTTAAGCTATTGATTTCCAAAGACAAATCGCTGCAGAAATGCCGTGTCCTGGTATTGGGAGCAACTTTTAAAGAGAATGTTTCCGATATTAGAAATTCGAAAGTTGCTGATGTAATAAAAGAATTGCAGACTTTCTTTATTAATGTAGAAGTTGTGGATCCACATGCAAGCAGCGAAGAGTTCGATCATGAATATGGCATTAAAATAGCCGAAAAACCAACCGGAACTTATGATGCTGTTATCCTGGCTGTTTCGCACAAGGAATATATGGGTATGACTGAAGCTGACCTGAAAGAGATGATGGATGATAGAGGAATTGTGATTGATATTAAAGGTATATTTAAAAATAAAATTAAAGACCTCACTTACTGGAGCTTATAATCTGGTTTGCATATATACAACATGAAAAAAATACTTGTAACAGGAACAGCGGGTTTCATAGGTTTTCATTTAACTAAAAAACTGCTTGCCCAGAATGAATACCAGATCGTTGGCCTGGATATGATCAACGATTATTACGATATCAACCTGAAATTTGATCGTTTAAATCAGTTGGGTTTCGATATTTCTAATGATACGGCTTACAATACAAAAATTGAAGGCGCGAACGGCTTAACGTTTTACAGAACAAAGCTGGAAGATAAGGAAGCGATTGCGAAAATATTTGCTGAAGAGAAGTTTGATTATGTAGTAAATCTGGCTGCGCAGGCAGGCGTAAGATATTCGCTGGAAAATCCGCATACATATATCGATAGCAATGTAATGGGTTTCCTGAATATTCTGGAAGGTTGTCGTCATAATGGCGTTCAGCACCTGATATATGCTTCAAGTTCATCGGTTTACGGATTGAATGATAAATTACCATTTTCTGTAAAAGATAATGTTGATCACCCGATCTCATTATACGCTGCTTCCAAGAAAGCCAACGAGCTGATGGCGCATACATATTCTAATCTTTTCAATATTCCAACAACGGGCTTGCGTTTCTTCACGGTTTACGGACCTTGGGGAAGACCGGATATGGCGCTTTTCATCTTCGCGAAAAGTATTACAGAAGGCAAAACCATCAACGTATTTAACAATGGCGAAATGCAGCGCGATTTTACGTACGTAGATGATATTGTGGAAAGTATCAGCCGCCTGGTTCCTAAAGCGCCGAAACCAGTAGATAAAATTACAGATCCGAGCAGAAGCACTGCGCCTTACACGGTTTTCAATATCGGTAATAATTCACCGGTAAGGTTAATGGATTTTGTAACAGCAATTGAGGAAGAAACCGGTATAAAAGCGGATATTAATTATATGCCGTTACAACCGGGTGATGTTCCTGCAACGTATGCAGATGTACAATCCCTTTTCGATACCATAGATTTCAAGCCGCAAACTACTATCAGGCAGGGAATCAGCAACTTTGTAAAATGGTATAGAGAATATTACAAGGTTTAGGTTTTTATACATAAAATATTCAAAGCAAATTGAAATGCCGCTTCAAAATAGAGCGGCATTTTTATTTAAATTTTATATTACCAATGTATAAAAGAAATATGTGTAAATACTGCTTGTTTGTAGGCCACAAAACTAAAGAGTATCGCTTCGAAGTTCCGTGGCCTGTGGCTCACAGGATACTTTCAAATGCGCACTTTTCATTCTATATTGGTATAAGTATATTTTGGCGTGCTTACCTCACCAGCAAAAATTTCTTACGAACGTTAATTATATCTCCATTATCGGCCACAGCATTTAAGGTGTAAAAATAAACATCGGTGGTGCATGTTTTGCCTTTGTAAGCGCCATCCCAGCCTTGCTGCGCATCATCTGTAGAAAATAATTGCACGCCCCAGCGATTATAAACAGACAGGTTGTAGCTGATGAAACCGCAGTCCGAAACAGTCAAAAATATATCATTTACGCCATCGCTGTTTGGTGTAAATGCATTGGGCACAAATACCGGGCAGGGACAATATTGTTCCTTTATATAAAAAGTACGATTTAACGCGCCACAGGCATTTTTAAGGTTCAGTATATATGCGCCTTCGCGGTTTATGGTGTAAAGTTTTTCGGTGGAACCATCCTGCCAGGTAACATCAGCATCGATATGCTGAATATTGATTATATGGCTGCGGCTTTGGCAAAGGATTGTATCGGCAGGAAGTGCGTATTGCATTAATGGCGGCTGAAATGTAATAATTGCGGTATCGTAAGCGGTGCAGCCGTTTTTGGTGGCTTTTACCCAGTATTGTCCGCTTTGGTTTACGGTAAAGGTGTGATTTGTGCTGCCATCCGGCCAGAGGTATTGTGCGCCATCATCATTGGGTAATTGGAATGTGTAGGTTTGGCTTTGGGCGGTGCATAATTGCTGGTCTGCGCCCAGGTTGATGGTGTATTTTGGATGAATATAAATAGTATCGGTAAGCTTGTATTTTTCGTACCAGGTTTCTACCCAGTATTTGCCGGGTTGGGTTACTACAAAGCTGTCTGCGCGGCTGCCATCCTGCCAAATTACAGAGTCTGCTTTATCATTGCAGGGTTTTAAAGTTATTGGGCTGCCATAGCACAGTACGGTATCTTTGCCTAAGTATGGGTTTTTGATCTGGATTACGGAAACATCATCTATGAAATACACAGAGGGAGCTTGATTGTTAATTATTTCACCATACATGAGTTTAAGGGGCGTTTCGTCGTCATTCCAGAAATTATCTATCCGGATAAATCTTTCGCCGCCTTTTGCTTTCATTATACCAGAAACTTCCATCCAGTCCAGCGTATCTGTCAGGAATCGCTCCGGATTATTCCTGATTTGGACCATTGAATCTTTTGCCCCATAGTATAAGGAATCACTATATAGAAAGGCACCCACACGTGTTGTGGCAATAGCAACCTTATCTCCTTTACTATTATACTGTCTCTCAGCTAAATTAAGATAAAATTTAACTTTATAAAGGGAATCTTTAGACAGTGTATGAGATAAATTGCCTGTAACAGGGAAACGCCAATTTTTATAGTCGCTCCACCAAAGAAATAGTGTAGCAAAAGCTTTCCCGTTCCGTGGAAATTGGTAACCCAAAAAAGTATTAGGAACATAAACAAAATCATTCCTTCCTTCACAATATATGAAATAAGTACTAAAGTTCCAATTTTTACATTCATCCCGAAGAGGGCCTTTATTACTTGTACAGTCATAAGTATTCTCTTCAAAACTCGGATTAAGTACCAGGTTTTGGCCTTTGGCATTATAATATGCCAAAACAGCTGCTAATAATAAAGCGCTTATTTTAATAAATTGCTTCAAAGGAAGGTTTTGAAGATACAAGGTAGGACAAATTATTGTAAAAGAAGCATTTTGCATATATGCATCTGCCAAATAATGCTTTTGTATAGGAGAAATGTAGTAGATAAATAGCAAAAACGCCCAATGCTAAAGCAAAGGGCTATTGACTTTTAAAGATGCGCAACCAGTAAAATTGTAATTCACATGCCTTTGGCTTTAGCCAAAGGAACCTTCTTTTTACCCGCCAATTCGTTCTTTGATCTGGTAAGTGTTTCTGTCGCTGCCGGAACGGGAAATAAGCTCGCCTAAGAATCCCGCCAAAAACAACATTACGCCTACAACAATAGCTGTTAAGGCAATGTAAAAAGATGGCCTGTCAGTTATATCTCTCGCGTAGGGATTATTTTGAATATAGCTCCAGTACACTTTCAGCAATAATAATCTTAAAGTAAAAAGAAAGCCAAGCAGGAAAAATAACATACCCATGGTTCCGAAAAAATGCATTGGGCGCTTACCAAATTTCGATACGAAAGTAATGGTCATTAAATCTAAAAAACCATTGGTAAAGCGCTCTAAACCGAACTTAGTAGTGCCGTATTTACGCGCCTGGTGATGAACAACCTTCTCACCTATTTTACGGAAACCAGCCCATTTTGCAAGCACAGGAATATATCGATGCATTTCGCCGTAAACCTCTATGCTTTTCACTACATCGCTTCGGTAAGATTTTAAGCCGCAATTGAAATCGTGTAAATAAATGCCGCTGCTTTTACGTGTCGCCCAGTTGAATAGTTTGGTTGGCAAAGTTTTGGTAATCGGGTCGTGGCGCTTTTGTTTCCAGCCGCTTATCAGGTCGAATTTTTCTTCTTTTATAAGCCTGTAAAGTTCCGGTATTTCATCAGGACTATCCTGCAAGTCGGCATCCATGGTAATCACCACTTCACCTTTTGCCATTTTAAACCCTTCGTTCAAGGCGGCAGATTTACCATAGTTTCTGCGGAAGCTAATGCCCTTTATGTTCGGGTTTCGCATGGAAATTTCCTGCACCACTTTCCATGAATTATCGCGGCTGCCATCATCTACCAGGATAACTTCGTAGCTGAAATTATTCCTTCGCATTACATCATCAATCCATGAGGTAAGTTCCGGAAGCGATTCTTCTTCGTTAAATAATGGTACAACTACTGAAATATCCATGAAATTTGAGGTCAGATTTGAGTATGTGGCTTTTCCTTGCTAAGAATTGCCGATGATATTAAAAACATAACGAGCGCTGCCATGCTGGTAATAATAACAACAAGCGCAAGCTGGTAAATATATATGTTGTTTGCGCCTTCCACAATTTGCCTTCGCAGCACATCGAAACTGCTTTGTGAAATATCGCCTGATGATACAAGATTTGCAAGCGCTTTTACCTGCGCATTGGTAAAATCGTAAAGCAGTTTTGGATCTATAATAAAATACAGCAAAATATTAAACGCAGCCATTAACAACAAACCTAAGCCAAACGCGCCGAACGATGTTGTTACCGCCTGGCTATAAGCAATATAGTCGCTTTGCGATTTCTTCAGCGCTATTGGAGCAAAAACAGCGATCAATGCAATGGAAACCCAGGGCAGCCAGCTTAATACCGGGTGTAAAAGTAATGAATCATCTATGACATAATACAACACCGTAATGGCAATAGCTGCAAAACCGGCAGCAAAACCATACCGCACCCAAAGCTTATCGAAAAAGCCAGGCGCTGAAGTATTTTTTACGGTATCCATATATAGCAAAGATAATATTTAACTTAGAATTTTAACCTTGCCGCTGTTTACAAGCGCCAATGCACGGCCTGTTAAACCTGCGCCCCACAACGGGTTATTGCGCGATTTTGATTTATTGGTTTTATCATTAAGCTGCCAGGTTTGGTTTGCAGAGAAAACAGTAAGATTGGCAGGTTCACTTTCAGCAATTTTATAAGCAGCTAAACCAAAAGATTTTTTTGGCCTCGATGAGAGTATTTCTGCAAGCTGAGGTATTTTTTCGGCTCCGTATATATGCAGCAACTGCGGAAATACCGTTTGTATAGAAGCTGTTCCATAAGATGCCAATTCGAATTCGCAATGCTTGCAGTCTTCTTCATGCGGCGTATGGTCGCTAACCACATGCAGAAAATCGTATTGCAGAAGAGCTTCGCAAAGCGCCAGCCTGTCTTCTTCTGTACGCAATGGCGGGCGCAATTTATAATTCGTATCGAAGCCTAAAAGCGCTTCTTCATTAAAATAAAGATGATTGATTGTAATATCTGCGGTAATTTCAAGGCCTTCCTGCCGCGCTTTGATAATAAGATCGAGCGCGTGCTTGGTACTGATGCATGAAATATGAACCGGAATATTCGCGTATCGGCTCAGCATAATCAGGTTGTTCACTTCAATGGCTTCTGCAAGCGCCGGTGCTGATTTTGTTCCTATCTGCACACTTACAAGCCCTTCGTTTATAATACCGTTGCCGGTTAAGCTTTTATTCTGTGAAAACAACATCAGCTTCTTGCCAAAAACCCAGGCATATTGCATTGCGTGCAGCACAAAACTGTAATTATCAATGGACCTGTACCCGGAACTGAAAGCCAGTGCGCCGGCCTGCGCCAGATCATACATTTCGCTGATGGATTTATGCTCTTTATCGGGAGCAATGGCGCCTAGCGGAAATATATCTACCAGGTGATTTGTGGTGCGGGATATCAAGTATTCCACCTGCGCTTTAGATGCGATATTGGGCGTTGTTTCCGGCAGAAGCGCTACGCCTGTAAAACCGCCATAAGCTGCTGCTTCGCAACCAGTTAAAAGATCTTCTTTCTGCTCCTGGCCGGGATCCCAGAAATTGGCTCTCAAATCTACCCAGCCATTGCTTACATAAATATCATCGCCGGAAAATACTTCAGTATCTGCGCCTTGTGTATCGATGTTTTCACCAATCGCTTTTATTATTCCGTTCTCTACCCAAATATCTTTTTTCTGCAGGTGAAAAGACGATGATGTATCGGTAATTGTAGCTTTTTGTATTAATAAGTTCATGATTTCCAAAAACGTATAAGCAATGTTTCGGCTAGTAAAAACAACAGCGCAGCCAGTATAAACCACTTCCACAGTTTCGCGCCTTGTTCAATTTCGCGCAGCTGGTTGGCAACCGAATTATTACTGGATGATATTACCCTTGGCTGTAAAGATGCTGTATTTTCTTTCAGTTCATCGGCAGAAAGAAACTGCATCTGCGACTCGTTTCGATTATAATTGAAGCTGTAAACTGCTGCACTTGTATTGCTGCCCGATGCGTTTAGTGTATAATGGCCGGCGGTAGTTATTAAATTCTCTACAAAAAGGCTTGGGTTACCATTTACCATTCGCTGTGGCGGAATTACTTCAAAACTATCGCGCACCAGGCGGAAAATATTTTCCTTCTCGGTATTTGCCGGCGGCGCCTGCAGGTAATTGTCCTCGCCAATTACATTATAAATTTTACTTTGAGAAGCACCGTATAAGCTCATTTTATAGAGTACCGGTAAAAATAAAGCATGCTGCGTAAAAGTGCTCCAGCTTTCGTTAAATGGTACAGCCGAGGTAAACAAAACACCTTTACCGGCGGCGGCATATGTTATAAATGGATTACCATTCTGCAAACTGAGCAGGCTTGTACCCGCACCACCAGGCGCCGATAACGCATAAAACCTGCTTGCCTTTGGCATGGCAATATTGCGCGGTACATCTTCAAATATACCAGCGAAAAACGGCTGATTTGCATCAACTGAAGCTAAGGCAACCTGTTCATCGCGCGCATTGGAGAGCGAGCCTGATCTCAGTGCCGCCAAAAAACTATTGTAACTTGGCAAATCCGGATTAGTAGCTGATGGAACAAACAAAACATTGCCACCCTTCTGAAGAAAATCCTGTATTGCGACAGCCAGGCCAGATGGCACATTATTGAGCTCATTTAAAATAATGAACCTGTATTTTGGCAAGGACGAGAAATCTATACTGCCTTGCGAAATATTTGTAATGCTGAAAGCCCTCTCTGCCGAAAATGCTTTTAAAATGCTTTCGTTACTGCTTTTACCGTTTATTACAAGAACCGGCAAAGTGCTGATTACATCATAAGAAAAGTAGAAAGTGTTATCGAATGTAATCGGGTAATCATCTATGGTCAATAATCCTTTGTTTGGGCCTGGATCTGTAACGGTATAGCTTAATTTTACTATTGTATTGGCATCTGCGCCAATGGTAAAATTGGCAATCGCTTTTTGCCTGCCGTTTACATGCAAAGCAATGGTCCCTTCTTCAACTGCTTCCTGAGATGCGTTTATAATTCTTGCTGAAAGTGTATTGCTCTGCCCAACCTGCCAAAGCGCGTTATCGAACCAAACCGAATCTATAAAGATATTATTCTGTCGTGATGCGGTTAGTGGAAGCAAATGCGCCTGCAAGGCTGTATCGGGCTTAAGCTCTTCTTCAGCTATCATGTTCTTCTGGAAATCTGAAATAAGATAAACTGCTTTATTAGTTGAACTTACCGTGCGGAAATTCTCGTGCATGCGCGTATACACTTCCGGAAGCGTACGGAATGATGGACTAGTAGTAAGCTCATCAACCAGGCGCAAAAACTCTGCTTTGCTTACCCAGCGTTGGTGCCTGCCTTCAAAATCATTCGTTACCAGGTTGAAATCATCGCCATCGCTGAAATTCTTCGCAATATCATTGGCATTTTTCTTGGCCAGCTGCAGCAACTCGCCGTTTGCGCCGGTATTGCTCATACTAAAAGAATTATCGATATATACGCTGATGTATTTTTTACCCGGATTTACAAGCTTATTGTTTTGCGGAATATAAGGATGCGCAAAGGCAATTACAGCCGCAGCAATGGCCAGCATACGCGCCACCAGCACAAGCCAGTGTTTTACTTTGTTCTTGGCTTTCTGCTCCTTCTGTACGGCATTGAGGAATTTTACCTGGCTGAAGTATATTTTCTTGAACCTTCGGAAATTGAATAGATGTATAATAATGGGAATAGCTAACCCAAAAAGTGCGAAAAGAAATTGCGGATATAGAAACTGCATTAAGTATTGGGGCTATTGATTGGCAAATTTAGCAATTACAGGTTTAAAACTTCCATATATTACCTGCCCAAAAAATACTTTAGGGCTTTTATGAAACAAAAATGCCTGCGTTTGGATAAACGCAGGCATTTTTCGTACCATTTATATATGGCGGTAAATTATTTCGATGTTTTTGTATCGATTGTAATATAACCATTCTGTGCGCCGGAAATTGACTTCACTCTGAAAACGCCATATTTGCCTCCAGCAGTTTTAAAGGCATAAGTATCTCCAACAGCAAGTATGTTAGCTTTAGAGCTCTCTGTACCACCTGCATTGTTATATGTGCCGGCCATATCAGTTACGCCAGAAAAATCGAAACTGCTAGAAAGTTTTTTAAACATTGTAGCATTTTTAGTTGACCAATCCTGCACACCAATTGCGCTAATCTGATTTGATCCGGTACCGAAGCTATTATCGTTTGGCGCTGCGATAGTTGCCATGTTAGTAGAACCATAGAAATATACTAAATCTACCATTGCTGAATTTGTGTTAGCTTCAGATTTCTTATAAACTGCACAGTTAGATGTATTAAATGAGCTGCCATAAGTTGCGTTACTCTGTGCGCCTAAAATTACATTTGAGCAAATTTGAGCGTTTGCACCTGTACCAGATACTGTTACTACTTCTGTTGCAGATGCAGTTTGGTTATCTCTGTCGGTAACTGTTGCTGTAAATGTATAATTCGCAGCATTTCCTACCAGATAATCAAATACAATTGGGCCTGAGGTACTTCTACCACTAGCAAAAGTAGTATCTAATATTGTGCCTGCAGTTGCACCACCGGCGCTTACAGTTAATTTAATATTCCTCAACTGCTTTTGGGCAGCTGCATTAATTGTTAATTTTACAGATTGGCCCGGAGCGGCAGTTTTATTGTCTGCAGCAATGGTAATTGTCGGCTTGTTCTCTACAGGAACATCTGGATCATCTTTACCGCAAGAGGTTAAAAATGCAGAGCTGCCTAAAAGTAAAAAGAATGCTAATTGCTTTAATGTTTTCATATTCTATTTTTCGTGTTGGTTAATATTGGGCGTTTTAATGTTTTATTTATCCTTAGACGATCAATTACCTGATAGCGTTGGTAAATTCTGCTGTATTATGATAATTTTTGAACTCAAGATCTTCTTTTGCCATATCGCGGAAGCTTGCATCCATTTCAATAGCGCGGGTTAAGCTTGTAGTCATTAATTCTTTATCACCGCTGCGTGAGCCAATGATTGCACGTAAGTAATAATCTGAAGCCGTTTTTGTTTCAATGCACTCAAACTTACGTTTTGCAGTTTCGAAGTCGCCAGCTAAAGTGTGCGCCAATACTACGTTGTAGTCGCAACGATCCTGCTCGAATGAAGCAATAGAGCTTGCATAGTCACCATATTTGATATAAAGGATACCAAGGTTATTGTTTTCTTTGATACCATTGCGCTGTGCAGTAGTGTAATGCTCTTTCGCTTCGTTGTATTTGCGTAAGTGGCGTTTTGCTACACCCAGGTTATTATGGATCGTATCATTGTTTCTGTACTCGTTGTGTAATGCCACATACATATCGTGCGCTTCCTGGTACTGGCCTTTCTGTAAAAGTAAAGCAGCATAGTTGTTGCGGCCTGCCCAGTCCTGCGGGAATCTATCCATATACGCTTTGTAAACACGCTCTTTGGTTGCGGTATCTTTGGTGTTGTTCGCATAGAATATAAGTTCCTGCTTAGATGCCCTGCTTAAATCGCTTGGTACTGTAATCGCCTCAGAACCTGTAAGCGCATTTCCGCCACCTGCTGAGCCAGAGAATACAACCTCGGTTCTGCGTAATCTTGGAAGTATGTTTTTCTTCAGTTCATTCCATGATGCCAAAGCACGCAGGTTCCTTTCTTTCTCTTCGTAGCTCAGGTTAGAGTTGATAATACCAAGTACTTCATCTTTACCGGCGAAATTAGATTGAGAAACGATTCTTTTAAAACCTTCCCAGTCTTCATCAGTATCCGGCCTTCTTACAAAAGTAGAGTCATAAATTTTCTTAACACCCATACGCTTCAGTTCCGCACGTACAGCAGCTTCGCCCGATGCAGCACGTAATTTCGTCAGTTCGGCGTTTCTTTTTGTTTCACCATCAGGAGAAGCATATGAACGGAAAACGATTGAGCTGTATTTGAAAGTAGTATCTTTAACTATGTTACGTACCTGAGTCATTGTTGGACCCTTTTTAACGCTATCGCGAAGACTGCCTTCGTTGATTACATAGTAGAAAATTACTTTTCTTCCATTACCAACACCTTCATCATTACTGAAGAACAGGATATCATCGGTTGGTTTAACACTTAAAGAAGTAGTGATAGAACCAATAGATGGCGTATCTGTATCCACAGGCACACACTGGTCAAGGTCATCATACTTGGAATCGAGCTTTACAGCATACTCCATAGTAAGATCACTCTTTTTCATTTGCGGTGTGTACTCGAACTTATCAGTATAGGTAAAGCTGCCGCCATTTTTGTAGTTAATGGTTTTAGCATTATCCATTTTCACCTTTTCACCTTTAATATACATTGTTTTTAAAGGCATTTCGGTAGTATCGTAACGCAGCACCGGCTGAAAACGTACAATACCATTTTTTGCAAATGATTTTGGCGGAAACTTACCTTTCACAGTTACTAAAATACTGTCGCCATGTACTTCTAAAATCTGTGGCTCAGCTTTAATTTCCATTTTCGCTACCGTCTTCGCCATTTTCTTTGGCCCGTTGCAGGCGCCAATTACTACGGCTGTCAGCAGTGCCAATAGACCATACCTGACACTGTTTACACTAATACTATTCATTGTTTTGGTTTTTTTATATTTTTGGTGAGCTAATGTTTTTCGCATCTTTGTGGCAAAACTAAAAAAAATTATAAAGTAATTGTTTTGAAAGTAAATAAATTTATATTCATTATTAAAATAAAGGGTAAAACCAAAATTCCCGATTATGTTCAGCTGCGTGATGAAGATTATACATTAATGGCTTATTTTCGTGCGGATCGCCCTGAAAAAGCACTGGTGAAGTGCGGCTTAGAGCATAAAACCGATGAATTAAAGCAACTGATCGATAGTCTTCCCTTTGGCAAAATGCATAAACTTGAACTCTGATGACCGACTTTATTATTAATTTGCATAATGGAACATTGTACTATCAAAAAAGTTTAGTGCTTACAGGCTTAAATCTCAAAATTTCACATGGCGAATTTTGTTATTTAATTGGTAAAACCGGAAGCGGAAAAACCAGCCTGCTCCGTGCACTTTATGGCGATATTATCATCCGCGAAGGCGAAGGTAGCGTGGCAGGCTTTGATTTACAGAAACTTAATGCTGGCAGTATCCCTTTTTTGCGGCGCAAGTTAGGCATAATTTTTCAAGACTTCCAACTATTAACAGACCGTAGCGTACACGACAACCTTTTATTCGTGTTAAAAGCTACCGGATGGCGTAATAATCAGCTGATTGAGAGCCGTATTAAAGAAGTATTAAAAATGGTTTCGCTGCACGAAAAAGCCTATAAGTTTCCGCACGAACTATCTGGTGGCGAGCAGCAGAAAGTTGTTATTGCAAGGGCTTTGCTGAATGACCCGCTTTTGATAATTGCCGATGAGCCAACGGGAAATTTAGATCCGGAAATCAGCGAAGAATTAGTAGGGTTGCTACATAAAATTAGTAATGACGGAACAGCTGTAATTATGGCTACGCACGATTACCGGTTGATTGAGAAATTCCCCGCCCGTGTATTGAAAGTGGAGCGTCAGACACTTGTTGAGTTTGGGTGAAAATTTTATTTATCAGCTGCTGGATATTTTCTGCGTTCCCAAATAATTTTTGCAGTTTTAATTGCCGAGTCCAAAGCATTTTTTCGCTGAACGATATATGGGAAATATGATTTAATGCTTCGAGGAATTGCTCCGGCGTATTTACAATGGAGCATAATTCTTCCACGCCGGTGTTGTGAACCATTTTATCGTTGGCTAATATATGGCGGCCCTGGAAAAGTACGTTTATCAGCTTTAGTTTCATACCCGTACTCTGGAAAGTAGGCAATACATGAACATGCGCTTTACGGATAAGATCGTCGATTTTTTCGGTAGATAATTTCGCACGTATTTCTATATGCTTGAATCCTTCCGCAGCCTTTACCAGTTCGGGCGATGGATTATTTCCGGCAATAACTAATGGATATTCCGTCTTTGAGAAAACTTCTTTCACCAAAAACAAAGCCGCTTCGTTATTTTCGCCAACGCCCAGATTGCCATGGTATAAAGCGAATTTTCCTTTGCCTGTAACAGCTTTCACTTCATTGTGCGCATGGAAAACCGGCAAATAAAAAACATTCTTGTATTTGGCGGAAAGCAACGTTGTATCGGCAGGAGAAATAGCTGCAACAGCGTCGGCATGTTCCAAAACCTGCTCAAATGTTTTTAAGCGCTGCGCCTCTTTTTTAAAGAAGAATTTCTTGAACGGATTTTTCTCCACCTTGGCTAAACTCCTGTAATACGTATGCTCAATATTATGCATACGAACTACTTTATAGCGGTCCTTCAAAGCAGGGTGCGCAAGGTAATAACAGCAATGCATTCCCTCGAAAAGTATCGGGTAATCATCCTGCAAAAGATTCTCTAAAATGGCCGAAGTATTCCTGGAAGCAACGATATATGGAAGCTTGGAAAAAATAGGATCGCGGAAAATTCTGCGCTTGTAATAATGTACTTTGTAGCAAATTTCGTCTAACTCCTTCGCAGCTTCGCGGCCGTACTGGTAACAATGTAAATGCACTTTTACGCCCGCATCAGCCAAAGCTTTTACCTTATAATACACATCAATTACGCCACCGTAATCTGCCGGGAACGGCACATTAAAAGATATAATATGCAGATGTCTCTCAGAGCGCCTCATACAGTCTAATTAATTCCTTCTCCTCGTGTTGCCAGTTGTAAACTTCGCGCGCAGCCAAAGCATTTTTTTGCAATTGCATATATGCATTTTCGTTTTCCAGCAGATAATTTACTTTCTCCGCAATTTCTTCAGCTTTCGGCTCAGCTAAAACCGCAACTTCATACTGCGAATTGATGAATGTATATTCCGGAAAATCGTTGCTCAGGCTTGGAACCAGCGCGTGTATGTAATCGAAAAACTTGTTGCTGAGCGAGTAATAATAACTTTTACCTAAATTCTCTAAAAGATTATAACCCAGGAAAGCTTTCGGTGTAAGTTGCTTAAGATCATCGGGATACACGTAACCTAAAAACTCCACTTTGTCTGTAAGATGCATGTTCTCCGCCATGGTTCTCAGCTCCTGGCTAAGATCGCCTTCTCCTGCTATTTTCAGTTTCAGTGGCAGCATTTGCATACTTTTTATGAGTTCTTCTAATCCACGACCTTTGTTCAGCGCACCCTGGTACAAAATAAATGGCGCTTCTTTTAAAGAAGATGCAGGTAATTCCGACAAGGTTGGGCAGTTTCTTATTAAATAGAAAGTTTTTTTATATTCAGCCTGAAATAATTCCGCAAGTGACTGACTTACAGTATAACACAAATCCATTTTCGGCACAGAAAATTTTTCAACCTGCTTCCAAACTTTTTGAATCTGCGGCCTGTGGATCACTTCCGGAACTTCCGTGAAATATTCGTGCGCATCGTAAACCAGCTTTTTACCGCGCAATTTTCCGGCAAATAAGTTGGGCAGAATTGTATCGAGATCAATGGCGCAAAAAATATCGGCTTTCTGGAAAAGCAGGTAAAAAAACAGCCTGATATTATATTCCAAATAGAAAAGTTTTCCTTTATCGAAAAACACATATAGCCTTTCCTGTAAAAATGCTCTGGGTTTTAATGGAACGGATGATTTTCGCTTACGGCCAACCAGCTTCACTTCATAACCGGCGTTGCTCAAACTCGTACAGATCTTGTGCATGCGCTGGTCGAAAGTAAGGTCGTTTGTAACTGTAAAAAAGATCCGTTTTTTCATTACGCCAGCTTCAGTTTTTGCCTGCTTTCATCTTCCCAATCCAGCAATTTTTCATCGATCATTTCCCGCAAAACCTGCATCGCAAAAGCTTCATCTTTGGCTTTTAACTTTGAAATAATTTTATTTACAGGTTGATTTTCTGCTTCGATAAATTTCAATATCTGCGCACGAATTTCACTTTCATCAAACGTTTCTTTTTTCTTCAAACAATAATCGCAATGCCCGCAATTTTCATCAGATTTTTCACCGAAATAGTTAAGTAAAATCTTGCTTCTGCAACGGTTTTCTGCATAAGCATATTCCAAAACCGCTTCTATTTTTTCTACAAAAACCTGTTTTCTTTCCGCCAGAAAATTAAAATCTAAAAGTAAATTTTCATCCTGCAAACGCTCGGTTAAATATGTTATTTGCGGAGAAGTTTTTTGCGGTTCATAATCCAGCATTTCAAGCCTCTGCAAAGCTGTTAACATCTTTATTACTTCTTTTATATTGATGGATAATCTGTGCGCAATATCTCGTTCATTGATCTTCACGAACTCCTCGAAACAGCCGCCATACGAACGCAAAATGGTTTTTATCAGAGGCTCGAATTGTTTGTGTGCGATCTCGAAACTATACAAAGTATGATGGTCCACGCGAATTTTTAAACGACTTGGCAGAAATATGCCTTCCGATAAATTCAGGTAACCCGCAGTTTCCAAAATCTTCAAAGCATTATGGACTTTGATGGGCGCCATATCATACTTCTTCGAAAAATCGTTCAGCTCAAAATCAAAGCTCTGGCCCAAACCATTTCCAATCGGCAACTGGAAATAATTTCCCAAGGCATGATAAACTTTCTGGACTTCAGCTATATCGGGCTGGCTGTTTTGCGCTTTTTTCTCCAGGTCAGTTTTGTCCTTCGCGTTGATGATCGCAATCGGGAAAGCTTTGTTTCCATCTCTTCCCGCTCTTCCCGCTTCCTGGTAATAGGCTTCTAAACTTTCCGGCAGATTATAATGGATTACCAAACGCACATCAGGCTTATCAATTCCCATCCCGAAAGCATTGGTACACACTACAATACGCGTGCGTCCGCTTTTCCAGTTTTCCTGCTTTTCCGAGCGTTCCAAAGTATTTAATCCACCATGATAATAATCGGCTGATAAACGGTTTTGCTTCAGGAAATTGGCAATATCTTTTGTGGCTTTTCTTGTGCTTACATACACCAAAGCTGTTCCCGGCACACGTTGGAAAAGCTTCAGCATCCTGCCATATTTGTCTTCTTCGTGCAGGCAGGCATAAACTAAATTTGGCCTGTCGAAACTTTTCTGGAACTGGTTATGATCTTTGAATTCGAGTTTTACTACAATATCGCGTTGTACGCGCGGCGTTGCGGAAGCTGTTAAAGCCAGCATTTTCACCTTTGGAAATATTTCTCGTAAAGCGGCAATCTTCAAATAACTCGGGCGGAAATCATACCCCCATTGCGATATACAATGCGCTTCATCAACCGCAATAAGATTGGCTTTTATTTTTTTTGCACGGCTTTTAAATATATCTGTTTCAAGCCTTTCCGGGGAAACGTACAGGAATTTATAATCGCCGTAACAAGCATTATCCAGCGTAATATCAATCTCGCGCGGACTCATGCCGGAGAAAACGGCAAGCGCTTTTATACCACGGCTCCGCAGGTCTTCCACCTGGTCTTTCATCAAAGCAATTAATGGAGAAATTACGATGCAGATGCCATCATTTGCCAGCGCAGGAACCTGGTAACAAAGTGATTTACCGCCACCGGTTGGCAACAAAGCAAGAGTATCTTTCCCTGCCAGCACAGAATTTATAATATCTTCCTGCAACGGCCTGAACGATGAATAACCCCAGTATTGCTGTAAAATTTCGTGGATGCTGCTCGCCAAATCTCTATCCTCTAATAAGCAAAATTACGAATTTGTGAGGAGATACAGGTTTTTCAGGGAGAATCTGCATATATAATGTTGCCGAAAAATACATTGTGTGCCATAGGCGTTACCCTGAGAACAGTTTCAATACTAAAACCGTAAACCGTAAATCAAAGCATTGGTAAAGAAGACCAGTGAAACAACTGAAAGCAAGATCATTAAAGCAGATTTTCTTAAACTTATTTTCGCTAAACCAAAAGTTACAAGAATGAAAATTATTGACCAGACAAGCGAAACAAAAAACTTTGGAAATCCATAAATATAGTGACCAAGCAACTGATAGGTTCCGGAGAAAAAATAGTTTGGCAAAGAAGGAAAGTAATACGCGAGAAAACAACAAATCACATACAAAAGATCGATACTAATATATGCTAAAACCATGTGTTGCGCTAAATTTCCAATGAGTGAGTTTCTTTTCCACCTGTGAAATAAAATTCCGACTGAAACTATAAAAAGCTTTAAAAACAGGAAAGTGAAAAACGTTCTTTGCGAAACAGAAATATTTACTGATGCCGGCTTTGGCGGAATACAAAAATCTGCCGAAATATGAATTCTGC
This sequence comes from Bacteroidota bacterium, assembly GCA_036846145.1. Taxonomy (GTDB): domain Bacteria; phylum Bacteroidota; class Bacteroidia; order CAILMK01; family CAILMK01; genus DAIUCM01. The sequence goes on along the minus strand of DAIUCM010000006.1, from coordinate 31,084 downwards.
GATCTAAAATTCCGAAATACAGGAATCTTATAGACTTGATGATTAAATTGTTGAAAGCGAAATATATGGGAAATGAAAAAGCATAAAAAAGATATACTTTTTCGGAAAAGATGCGCTTGAAAAATGCTTTGTACAAATTGTATGGCTTTCAGGAATTGACTGCACAAACATACTTCAAATTACAAAGCGAAACCAAAAAGTGAATGTAATTACTTGTGAACTAGCATCTTAAGAAGCCAAACCGGCATCTATCTGTGCTTCCTGCTCCTGTTCATGCATTATTTTAGCGGCATGTTCTGCTACCTTTGCCTCTTCATTTGCAGAGGAAATAATCTCTGCAGGACAATCCGCATCGTAAATGCCCAGTGAAGCCAGCTGACGTTTCAGCTCTTCGTGCGTTTTTTCAAACCTGTTCATACCACTACCTTTTTAATTACGGAAATGCCGGAAAACAGCAATCCCGTAATTAATAAAGTAAAAGTTGGTAAATTGTTCGCTTAATGCAAAAATATTTTCTGCAATATTTTATGCTACCGGTGCATAGCTTTCCAGCTCATCTTCCATTTCAGCCATATTAGTTGCGCTCCTGTTACTACGGCTGCCCTTGCCGAAACGGAAAAGCTCGCGTATCTCGGCTATCATATCCATTACAATTTGCGCGACATGCCATACTTCGTGGATAATGCCTTCGAAAAGATCTAAAATTGTGCGTACGCGCTCAATCATTTCCTCGATTACAGCCAGCACGCGCGGATCTTCCTGTGAAGAAGCAAAATCCTGCATTTCGTTTTCAAACTCTTCTCTCATTTTATTTTAAGTTTTACTAATTTCTAAAAAACGGAATTATGGGTTATTGTTTATGAATTGGAAAATTGAAACATTGTAAAATTGTAAAATTTTGCTTTCGCCGTTTATTTCCCGCAAAGGCGCAAAGATGCAAAGGCGCAAAGTTTTTATCTTTTGCTTATTAAATCATTTTTAACCACTGATTAATAATGATTTAATTGATTTCGCTGATTTTGTTTTCCGATTCTTCAAAGCATTTTTTGGCCAATTGATATATGTAAAAGGCACAAGAACCGCTGCGCTAAATCTTGCGCCGGCGTAAAATTCGCATCGCGATAACCTTACAACCTTGCAACCTTCCAACTCAATTTTTCAATCTTTTAATTTTTAATCACTTTTCAATATTAAGAAATCTTGCTGAAACCTGTATATGGCACCAATACTTCAGGAATATTTATGCCATCTTCGGTTTGATAATTCTCTAAGATTGAAGCTACTATACGCGGCAAGGCCAGCGCGCTGCCATTTAAAGTATGGGCCATTTGCGTATCGCCGTTCTTATCTTTAAACCTTAGTTTTAACCTGTTTGCCTGGAAGGTTTCGAAATTTGAAACTGAGCTTACCTCGAGCCATTTTTTCTGTGCCGCAGAAAAAACCTCCATATCGTAAGTTAAGGCAGAAGCAAAGCTCATATCGCCGCCGCAAAGCCTTAGAATTCTGTATGGCAAACCGAGGTTTTCAATTAGGCCGGCCACATAATCTTTCATCTGCTCCAATGTTTCATATGATCTTTCGGGATGCTGCAGCTGTACAATTTCTACTTTATCGAACTGGTGCAAACGGTTTAAACCGCGTACATCCTTTCCATAACTACCAGCTTCACGGCGGAAACAAGGCGTATAACCAGTCATTTTTACGGGGAATTCCTCTTCCTTTAAAATTACGTTGCGGTATAAATTTGTTAAAGGAACTTCAGCAGTCGGGATTAAATACATATTATCCTGGCCAACAAAATACATTTGCCCTTCTTTATCTGGTAATTGTCCGGTTCCATAACCTGAATCTTCGTTGATTAAAATAGGAACTTCAAATTCTCTGTAACCTTGTTTTTCTGCTTCATCAAGGAAATAATTTATAAGCGCACGTTGTAATTTCGCGCCTTTGCCTTTATAAACAGGGAAGCCGGCACCTGAAATTTTATTGCCTAATTCGAAATCAATCAGATCATATTTCGCAGCCAGGTCCCAATGCGGTAAAGCACCTTCCGGCAGTATATCTGTTTCGCCCTTTTGCTTTACAACCTCGTTATCTTCATGTGTTTTACCAACCGGTACAGACTTGTGCGGCAGGTTCGGCAAAGTAATTAACAGGTCGTGTAGTTCCTTTTCTGTTGCCTGCAAATCCTCCTGCAATTGTTTCGAAGTTTCTTTTAAACCGGCGCTTTCATTTTTCAATGCATCAGCTTCTTCTCTTTTTCCGCTCTGGAAAAGCTGCCCTATTTGTTTTGCAAGGTTATTGCTCCTTGAAAGCGTATCATCAAGCTCTTTCTGGATTTTCCGGCGCTTTACGTCGGCTTCCAGAACCTCATCTACAACATGAAGATTTTTAAAGTTTTTAACTGTGAGGCGGTGTTTTACGTCTTCCTTTTGTTCGCGCAAATAAGCTAGTGAAAGCATGGTTTATTTCTATATATTGAATTACAAAAATATCGCTTGTTGTTATATTACCGTCATTTGACAAATTTTTATTACTTTGGTTGTGCCAATTTATCGAAATTAATGTTTCTTAAAGTTAAAAATATATTTTCCCAAACTCTGTTCTGCTGGTTTTTAATGTTGGCGGGTGCTCATTTTTCAGCGCAGGCACAGGTAAAATTCATTCCTAATAAAGGGCAATGGCAAGAGCCGTTCCTGTACAAAAGTAACCTGCCAAACGGCAGCGCTTTTATTACGCCCGGCAAAATCTGGTACTCATTTTTAGATGGCGACCGGCTTAAAGAACTTCATCACCATGCAGATGCCGGTAAAAAACAAACTATTAACGGCCACGCGCTTTCACTGGAGTGGATTGCGGCAAACCCAAAGCCCGAAATTGTGGCGCAACAGGTAATGCCAACAAGCTATAACTATTTCCTAACCAACAATCAGCAGCATTGGCATACAAATATAAAAGCATATAAAAGGCTATTATATAAGAATTTATACAAGAATATAGATATGGATATTGAAGGACTGGACAATGCCCTTAAATACACTTATTTTGTACAGAAAGGCGGAAACCCGGAAAATATACAGCTGAAAATAAGCGGCGCAAAAAAGCTTTTCATTAAAAAAGGAAACCTGCATTTGCAAACCAGTATAAACAGTATATTGGAAGAAGCGCCTATTGCTTTTCAGCTAATAAATAACGAGCAGGTAAATGTGCCTTGCCACTTCAGGTTAAAAGGAAATATTTTAAGTTTCAGCTTACCGCAAGGCTATAATAAAAATTATGAGCTTGTAATTGACCCGACGGTAATTTTTGCTACGTACAGCGGCTCGTATGCCGATAATTTTGGCTTCACTGCCACATACGATACTTTAGGAAACGCGTATGGCGGCGGCACAGCGTATGAACCGGATTTCCCTGTAACTGCAGGCGCTTTTCAAAGCACTTTTGCCGGTGGAGCAGCAGTAAACCTAAGCATTGGCGATGTTGAGCGTGATTGCAGTATTCTTAAATTTTCTGCCGATGGCACCGAACTTCTATGGGCAACATATTTGGGCGGAAGCCACAACGAGCAGCCGCACAGCATGATTGTAAACAGTAAAAACGAGCTGCTTATATTCGGAACAACCTACTCAAAAGATTTTCCTGTTACACAAAACGCTTATGATACCAGCCACAATGGCAAGGCCGATATTTTTATTGTAAGGTTTAGTGAAGATGGCACACAGCTGCTGGCATCTACCTTTGTTGGCGGAACAGAGGATGACGGCTTAAACGGCCTTATTCCTACAGGTACTAAAAACAAGAGCCCGCTCGGCTATAATTACGGCGACCAGTTCAGAAGTGAAATAATATGCGATGCCGATGACAATATTTACGTGGGCAGCGCCACATTTTCAAAAGATTTCCCGGTAAGTATTAACGCCGCGCAGAAAGATACCGGCGGCAAGGAAGATGGCTGTATTTTTAAGATGAACAGCAATTTAACTTTCTTACTATGGGCAAGTTATATTGGCGGTAAGGAGCATGACGCCGTTTACTCTTTACAGCTCGATAGCCAGAATAATGTTTATGCCTGTGGCGGAACAAACAGCCCTTACTTTTTTAAAGATACCATAACATATCGCGATGCTTATGCAGGATTTGTTGATGGTTTTATTTGCGTATTGAATAACGATGGAAAGCATTTTATAAACAGTACATATATAGGAACATCTGATTACGACCAGACCTATTTTATACAGCTTGATCCTAACCAGGATGTATATGTTTACGGGCAAACCGCAGGCAAATTTATAGTAAAAAACGCCGCTTACAGCAATCCTAAAAGCGGGCAGTTTATAACGAAACTTAACAATGGGTTGGATAGTATTTTGGTATCATCGGTTTTTGGCTCGGGCAGGGTACAGCCGGATATTTCGCCGACAGCGTTTCTTGTAGATAACTGCGGGAAAATATACGTGAGCGGCTGGGGCGGCGGAACAAACAATGCCGCGGCGGGCGGCCATGGCGGGAGCACGCGTTTTATGCCCATAACGCCCGATGCTTTCCAGAAAACAACTGACTCATCTGACTTTTACCTGGCTGTTTTCGCGGCTAATATGGATACAATTTTATACGGATCTTACTTTGGCGGCCCAATTTCAGATGAACATGTAGATGGCGGTACCAGCCGGTTCGATAAAAAAGGTGTTATTTACCAATCGGTTTGCGCAGGTTGCAGCCGCAGCGGAGGCCATTTCAGCGATTTCCCGGTAACGCCCGATGCTTATTCAAAAATAAATAACAACAGCTGCAATAACCTGGTATTTAAAGTAAGCCTGGAAACGCCCGATATTATTGTAGATTTCGACTCTGCGAAGCCGGCATGCGTTCCCTATACGGTTCAGTTCAGGAATAAAAGTATAAGGGCACGTACATATTCATGGGATTTTGGTGATGGAAAAACATCTACCGAATATAGCCCGCAACATACTTTCGATTCAGCCGGAACCTATACCGTAAGACTCATTGGCACAAACTTTTACAGTTGCAGCGTTCACGATACGGTGTATAAAAAAATTACAGTTATAGAAAATTCCGATGCCGATTTTACCGTTACGCCAAACCTGTGCACCGGCCAGGTTACCTATGAGGTAAAAGGCTTCGGAAAGGATTTCCGCTGGGATTTTGGCGACAATACTTTTGGGCAGGGCCGCAAGGTTACACATACCTATAATTTACCGGCAAAATATAATGTAAAACTGTTTTCAGATTCGGCAACTCTTTGCGGCTCAACGTCTGTAAAAGCTGTCAGTATAAACTTTCCCATCTCCATTTTCCGCGAAACGTATGATACCTGCAGGCCCGTTGTGCTTTTTACAAACTATTCTGTAAACGCTAAAAAATACCTTTGGCTGTTCAGCGATGGCACAACCGATACGGCGAAAAACTTGGTACACAATTTTAAAACCGGTGGTATTTATGAGGCTGTACTCGTTGCTTACGATTCTACAGGCTGTACAGATACTAGCGGCGTTTTTGTTAATGTGGCAAGTGAGCCCTTTGCATCGTTCACTGTACATCCCGCTCCCTGCCAGCATAAAATATCGTTTAAAAACACCAGCCAGCAGGCTAAGAACTATGTATGGGATTTTGGAGATGGAAAAACCAGTACTGCCAAAGATGTAACGCATGAATATAAAGCACCCGGTACCTATACAGTTAAACTTACCATTAATGCCGATACAAACTGCACACGCATATTTACCCAAACAGTAAAAATCACTTTCCCTACGGCTGGTTTCACGTATAATTTCGAAGCGTGCAAACCAATAGTGAAATTCAGCAACAAAAGCATTTTTTCGCACAAGTATATATGGAGCTTCGGCGATGGTGAAACCGATACCAGCCGCAATCCGAGCCATTTTTACAAAGCCGCAGGCATTTACCTTGTTAAATTGCTGGCTACCGATTCGGCCGGCTGTACCGACAGCGCATTTGTAACCCTGCAGGTTGCAGATGCTGCCGCAGCTGCATTTACCTTTACGACCGATACATGCAACGGCCTGGTTTATTTTACCAACCAAAGCAAAATGGCCAATACCTATTTATGGATTTTTGGCGATGGCACAACCGATACCGCAAAAAATCCGGTACATAATTATCCGCGTAAAAACGTGGAGTATATTACAACACTGGTAATTAATGCGCCCGATGGGTGTATTGACAGCTTTACACAGGTTATAGTGCCTATGCAGCCGCCAAAGGCCTATTTCAGCTATTTAATAGATTCATGCTCATCGGTAATTGCATTTACGAATACTGCTTACCGCGCGCAAACTTTTTTATGGGAATTTGGCGATGGTGAGCAGAGTACTGAGGCCAACCCAAGCCATCTGTATAAAAATAAAGGCCACTATACTGTAAGGCTTATTGTTAATGCCAACACTGCCTGCGCCGATACAAACGATGTGCGATTGTACATGCCGAGAAACGAGCTTTCCAAACCCGAAATTTACAATGTAATAACGCCCAATGGCGATAATGATAACGAGGTTTTCCATATAGAGAATTTATCGCAATGCCATTATTACGAGCTCGAAATTTATAACCGATGGGGACAGATCATCTACATCAATAAAGGCACGAAAATGTATTGGGATGGCACAACCATGAAAGGCAAGCCTGTAGCGGACGGTACATATTTTTATATTTTCCGCGATCCAATATTCGGCCAGCAAAAAGGCACAATAACGGTTATCCGATAAGCGTTTGCCATGTATGAGGTTGCTGAATAATGCTTTGAAGTTAGTTTGTTTCTGTACTTTATGCCTAACGTTCTCTTATTGTGCAGAAAAAAAGATTGATCCTGAAATCGTTTATAAAATTCCTGATCCTTTACGTGAGGGGATTAGGAGGAATAAAGTAGAAAGCACGAAGATTTATTATATTAATGTTGATTCTAATGGCAAACTAATTCCTGAAAACTATTATGGCTATTTAGAGTACGACACTTTTGGTAATATTAGTTACGATAATCTGGGGGCTTGGTTGAATGAACATCGCTATAAGTATGACGAAAACGGATTTAGAAAAATATTGTGGTATAACGGATGTAATACATCTCGAGAAGCAGCTTTCTTTTTAAAATCGGGCGAAAATGAATTAACAGAAAGATTGATTTATTTGAAAGATGTAAAATGGAAAAGCTCAATAGATACAACAAACTATTACACAATTATACCTAAGGGATATATTTACAATTTCAACAGTAAAGGAAATTTAATTAGTATAAAATTTGAAGATCGGGTTAATCTAACATATCAGTATGACAGTTTAGATAAATTACTTACCATTATAGATAGTGTGGGAAAATTGAAAAAAGCATTTGGATTGCCTATCAAAAAAGAGTTTTTATATACATTAGATGGAAGCCTTGTGGAAATAAATGAAATAAGCATATCTCACCTTATTTCAACTGCCAACGTAAATTCTAAAGGTTTAATTGATACGATCAAATACTTCAACCAACAGCGAAAATTAGAAAAACTCGAAGTGTACGAATACAAGTATTAATTATTCCGAGCGCCGATGTTCAACTTTTTCAAAAAGTGGAACATTTAAAACACAAAACTTCATATATAACAATGGCTGAAAATACTTCAATTAAAGCATTTTCAGCCATTGTTATATATGGAAATATCAAACTATAGATCTCTCAGATGCTTACGGAAGAAAAGGATGATCATTAAAATACCAATAGTAATAGCGCTATCGGCGATGTTAAATATCGGGCGGAAGAACTCGAAATATTCACCGGCAACGCCTGGAACCCAATCCGGATAATAGCCTTTTATGATCGGGAAATAAAGCATATCCACTACTCTGCCATGGAAAAAATCCGAATATCCTTTCTCAGGGAAAACAGTAGCGATTTCGTTGTAGGTGCTTTCGCTGAAGATCCTTCCATAAAAAACACTGTCTATAATATTACCTACAGCACCGGCAAAAATCAATGCTCCCGAATAAATAATTCCCTGGTGCACGCCGCGTTTAATAAGCTTGCTGAGGTAAGTAAAAATGAGTCCCGCAGCAACAATGCGGAAGGAAGTAAGAAGAAACTTACCCAATGTGCCAGGAATTTCCAGCCCGAATGCAATACCATTGTTTTCTGTAAAATGAAGCAGGCCCCAGTTACCAAACAGCGTACGCTCCTCGCCCATAACAAAGGTGGTTTTCACCCATATTTTCAGCCATTGGTCCAGCACAAGCACCAGTAGAATTAAGCCAATGGTAATCATGAACCTTTTTCGTACTGTAGCACCATCAGGCCTTTCGGGCTCGTTGGCGCGTATTGTTTCCGGCTCCTGTTGCGGTGCAGGCGCTGTTTGTAGCGGCTCAGAAATGGTTTCGTCTGTCAAAACTTATTCGGTTATTTCTGATTTAGTTTTGCTTCCATGCTCATGGTTGTATGCGGCACGGCGCGCAAACGCTCTTTGCTGATAAGCTTGCCTGTAACTTTGCAAATACCGTATGTTTTATTTTCGATACGAACCATTGCATCTTCCAGGTTTTTGATGAATTTACGCTGACGCTCAGCCAGCTGGCTCATCTGCTCTTTTTCGGTGCTCATGGAGTTGTCTTCCATCAGCTTATTGGCGGAAAAAGTATCGTCAGTTGCGTTTTCGCTTGGGCTTTTGATTGATTCCTGCAGGTAATCCAGCTCCTTACGCGCTTTCTCCAGCTTTTTATTGATCAGGTCGCGAAATTCCTGCAATTCATCATCGCTATAACGCGTTCTTTCCGGTTGTTCCGGCGTTTTTTCTGTATCTTTTGTTGCCATATTATACCTTCCTTACTTCTATTAAAATGGTGTTTTCGTCAATCTCTACTGTTTCAGCTTCGCCGTCCACAGATTCAGCGATTTGCAAAGTATCAGCCAGAATTTCGGTGCAAATATAGCTTTTAAACTGATTAACAGCGCCATTTATTGCATCATGACTTTCAATGTTAACAATTATATGATCTGTAACTTCAAAATTTTTGCCTTTTCTGATTTGCTGAATTCGGTTCACAATCTCTCTTGCAATGCCTTCATTATGAAGATCTTCCGTAATATTAATATCAAGCGCAACGGTTAAATTGCCAGATGTAGCCACCAGCCAGCCCGGAATATCTTCACTTAAAATTTCAACCTCATCGCGGAGCAAAGTATTTTTTTCGCCATCTATATATAGATCCACCTGGCCGTTTTTCTCCAGTTCAGTAATTTCCTGCTGGCCAAGCGCTAAAATAGCCTGCTGCGCCAGTTTCATTTTCTGTCCGAATTTTGGACCGAGCTTCTTGAAATCAGGCTTCAGTTTCTTTACCAATAAGCCCGTTGTATCGTGCAAATATTCAAGTTCTTTTACGTTAACCTCGCTTAAAACAAGCTCTTCAATTCCGTGCAATTGCCTTTCCATTTTAGGATTCAGGATTGGGATGATGATCTTCTGCAATGGCTGGCGAACGCGTATTTTTTCTTTTTTACGGAGCGATAAAACCATCGAAGAAATTTCCTGCGCCATCGCCATTCTTTCCTCCAGATCTTTATCAATCGCACTTTCTTCAACTTGCGGGAAATCTGTTAAATGTACGGAAACCGCATTTTTCCGCTTGGTAATATTATTCAGATCCTGGAACAACTGGTCCGCATAAAACGGCGCGATAGAAGACATTAACTGCGCGATGGTCTCCAAACACTCGTACAAAGTCTGGTAAGCGGCAATTTTATCCTGCGAATATTCACCTTTCCAGAAACGGCGGCGGCACAAACGTACATACCAGTTGCTCAAATGCTCAATCACAAAATCGTAAATTGCACGGGCTGCACGCGTTGGTTCATACTCATCGAAACTGCGCTCAACTTCCTGTATAGTAGTATTTAATAAGGATATGATCCAGCGGTCAATTTCAGGTCTTTCACTTACAGCAACGCGCTCTTCACTAAAAGTAAAATTATCAATATTTGCATACAGCGCGAAGAAAGAATACGTGTTGTAAAGCGTGCCGAAAAATTTCTTGCGCACTTCATCAATTCCATCTAAATCGAACTTTAAATTATCCCAAGGCTGCGCATTGTAAACCATGTAAAAACGCGCCGCATCTGCACCAAATTTATCCAAAGTTTCGAACGGATCAACTACGTTACCGATGCGCTTGCTCATCTTGTTGCCGTTTTTATCCAGCACCAAACCATTGGAAACCACCGTTTTAAAAGCAACAGAATCAAATAGCATTACAGCTAAAGCATGCAAAGTGAAGAACCAGCCGCGCGTTTGGTCAACACCTTCTGCAATAAAATCTGCTGGGAAATTCGCCTCAAAAACCTCTTTATTCTCAAACGGGAAATGCCATTGCGCATAAGGCATGGCGCCGCTATCGAACCAAACATCCACCACATCAGGCACGCGTGTCATCGGTTTTCCATTTGGCGAAACCAGCGTAATATCATCCACATACGGCCTGTGAAGATCGAAATTTTCCGGTAAACCTGATTTCATAAAACCTGCTTGTATTGATTTTTCCACTTCCGCTTCCAGTTCTGCAACCGAGCCGATACAAACCGTTTCATCGCCACTTTCTGTACTCCAGATCGGCAATGGCGTTCCCCAGAAACGTGAGCGGCTCAAATTCCAGTCCACCAGGTTTTCGAGCCAGTTACCAAACCTTCCGGTTCCGGTTGATGCCGGTTTCCAGTTAATGGTATTGTTTAGCTCGATCATGCGATCTTTAAAAGCAGTAGTTTTAATGAACCAGGCTTCCAAAGGATAGTATAAAATAGGCTTGTCTGTACGCCAGCAATGCGGGTAGGAGTGTTCGTGTTTTTCGGTTTTGAATGCTTTGCCTTCCTTGCGTAATTTTATGATGATCTGCGTATTAACGTCATTATAATCATCCGCATCGGTATAATTTTTTACATACATCCCGGCAAATTCACCCATTTGGCCAACAAATTTCCCCTGGCGGTCAACCAATGGAATTTGCTTGTTCGGATTTTGCGGATCGGGAACTGTTAAAGCTGGAATATTATTTTTCAAGGCAACCCGCATATCGTCCGCACCAAAAGTTGGCGCAATGTGTACGATTCCCGTACCATCTTCAGTTGTAACAAAATCGCCGACAATTACCCTGAAAGCATTTCCTTCGGGTTGCACATATGGAAGCAATTGCTCGTAAGTTGCGCCTTCCAGATCGCGGCCTTTCATTTCGGTAACTACTCGCCATGGCAGGTTTTTTCCATCCTGTTTATACTCCGCAAAATCAGCGTTCTCCAGTTCTGCTTTGAAGAAATTTTTGATGGTTTCTTTTGCGAGGATTACTTCAATTTTATCGTGCGTATAAGGATTGAAAGTCTCTACTTTGGCGTAATCTATATTTTCACCAACAGCCAAAGCGGTGTTGCTCGGCAAAGTCCAGGGCGTTGTTGTCCAGGCTAGGAAATATTCGTTCTCCGTTCCGGTGCGTTTGAATTGCGCCACAGCCGTTACATCTTTCACCATACGGTACGTTCCAGGCTGGTTGAGTTCATGTGAACTTAAGCCTGTTCCCGCTGCCGGAGAATATGGCTGAATGGTGTAACCTTTATAGAGTAAATCTTTATCATACAGCCGCTTAAGCAAGCGCCAGAGCGTTTCTATATAATTTTTATCGTATGTGATATATGGATTTTCGAGATCGAGCCAGTAACCAAGTTTCTCTGTAAGATCTTCCCAAACATCCTGGAATTTCATGACATCTTTACGGCATTCCTCGTTGTATTCCGCTACTGATATCTTGGTGCCGATGTCTTCTTTCTTGAGGCCGAGGCGTTTTTCTACCTGCAATTCTACCGGCAAACCGTGCGTATCCCAGCCGCTTTTACGATTCACCTGGAAACCTTTCAGAGTTTTGTAACGGCAAAAAATATCCTTAATAGTTCGGCCCAAAGCATGGTGAATGCCCGGCATTCCGTTGGCGCTTGGCGGACCTTCGTAGAACACGAATTTTTCCGCATCCGCACGGTTTTCTATGCTTTTTTGGTATATGTTGTTCTCTTTCCAGAATTGCCCTATTTCTTTGGCAGTTTCTGTAAGATTCAGGTTTTTATATTCTTTGTACGGCACAGCTTTTCAATAGAAATTTGCTGCAAAGGTCGGGAAACTAATTTGAAAATGTGAAAATGTGGAGATGTGAAAATTGAGGTTTAGGGTTTTAAAGCATTTCCGAAGGAAGCGAGATATGGGAAATGTTCGTATATATTTTTATATTGCAGGAGAAACAGGATATATGCGAAATGAGAGTTCGTATATATAAACTTGTTAGCGGTCAGTTTAGAGAACGACTCCAAAACGACAAACAGTACAAGACATTAAAAATATGGCGACATTAAGAGAAGATATTAAAACACAATCTGATTGGATTGTGAAAGCATTCGCGGCTGACGGCTTCAAACTTGACTACACAATTGACAGCATAATTGAAGTCGACAGATTTTTTACTATAAATATGAAAAACGGACAACCTAAAAAAGGTGGAAGACTTTACGGAAAAGGATTTGGACCAAAACTTTTTTCAATTGGTTCTTATGTCGGTGAGACAATTATTAAAAATGTAATAGGTGCTGACTGGGTAACAGACGACAACGACCCACAAGCAGAACTAAATGTATTTTTAAAACTTCCAAATGACGAACAAATTTGGCCTATTCAAAAAGTAATGAAAAGGTTTCAAAACGGCAGCGAAGACGCAGTTTATCCGTATGTACATATGGTGACAAAGGAATTTACAAGTTTACCATTTAAAGAAGAATTTTGGACGGTAACAGCAGAAACAGACGAACCTGAACAAACAAAGCCTTGGTGGAAATTTTGGTAGAACAATACGACAAAGAAGAAAACCGAAACGCTAACAAGCGTTTGGCTCAATGGCGGGCTCAGTGGTTAATTTAACATTCTACTTCGCATCAACTTTTGTGTTGTATTGACAGTTTTGTGCTTCGAAATCCGCTTCTTCGCCAAGCGCCAAAACGTTAACTGTAATTTTTTATGGCTATAAAATCGTTAATCACCGCCCTTATTTTTATCAGTTCTTCAAGCTTGGTATTTGCAGATCAGCTGCCTTGCTGGTGTAATTTTGTAATAGAATCTAAAAATCAAAAATATAAAGCCATAGTTGATATGTTTTCAGAAGATAGTCTTAAAGAGCCTTGGGAAGCAAGATGGACTTTGACTGTTTATGATAATAGTAATACTGAAAAACCAATTTGGACAACATTTTATGAATATTCAGGATATGAAGGTGGTGATCTTTCCGATGATGGAAAGTACTTTGTATACCTTGAGTTCTGGTATTATAAAGATTATCCATTGTTAAAGATTTATAATAATGGAACAGCAATTAATACAAATTCACTAAAAGGTTCAAATTTCAAAATATCTCCTAAAAAATTAGTCAATACAGTTTCCCATACACTCTGGCTTTCTGATACTAATGAGAATGGCTTTATAATAACATCAGATAAACAAATTAGTTATATGGTTACTACGATTGACAAAAAGAAGCATTTCATTAATCTTGATAAAGGGACGTACTTTAAAAGCAAGTAAAACAACAGTCAACAGTATGTTTATATATGTGGCTATACATTAAGCATTCGACTTTAAATCACTATTTTGCTTTTTTGGTTAATTGAACCCAACATTTTTCAAATAATACAACTTCAAAGCAGCAAACCGTTAAACACAAATTAAGCGATTCCGAAGTTTGAAATATAAGGTTTTACAATCCGAACCAAACCCAAAGTATTTTTCAGCCAACCTATATATGGGAATCCCTGATAGACTACGATCATTTCCAATGAAATCACAATACAACATCAACTGGCTAACTGCAAAATACGAAAGCAGCGAAAATTTAAAGTTTCTTTATTTTTGGGGAAATACGAAGAAAACTGAGCAGATTGATAAATCCTGTTTCAGCCAATGGTATGACAGCCCGTTTGAAGTTGCTGGCACTACCTACAAAACTGCCGAACACTGGATGATGGCGCAAAAAGCTTTGCTTTTTAATGACAAAAAAGCTTTCGATAAAATTGTAAGCAGCCAAAAACCAGGCGAAGCAAAAGAATTTGGTCGTGCAATACTCGGGTTTGATGAAGCCAAATGGAGTGAGAATAAATTTGAAATCGTAAAAACCGGCAATATTTACAAGTTCAGTCAAAATGCCGAACTAGCTGATTATCTAATTAAAACGGGTGATAGAATTCTTGTTGAAGCAAGCCCGGTTGATACTATATGGGGAATTGGATTAGCGCAGGATAATCCGGACATTAACAACATTTATGCCTGGCGCGGTGAAAATCTGCTTGGCTTCGCATTAATGGAAGCCAGGGATTATCTTATTAACTCCGGCGACTCAAAACCAATAAGCGATAAAGCAATTTTTAATTTTCATATCCGTAGTTTTGAGTAAGATGCGATCAATTCCATAAAAACTCAAAGCATTTTTCAGCTAACGCATATATGCATTCCGATAAAAATACTTCAGGCATGAAATTAATTTTAGAAACACCAAGGCTTTACCTGCGGGAGATTACGCCTGATGATGCAGAAAATGCCTATAATCTGAATAAAGACCGGGAGGTAATAAAATACACCGGCGATGATGCTTTTGAATCTGTGGCAGCGGCGCGGGCTTTCCTTGAAAATTATAAAGATTATAAGCAATATGGTTATGGCCGCTGGGCTGTAGTTTTAAAAGATAATGATACATTCCTGGGTTGGTGCGGGTTAAAATATAACGCAGATATTGATGAAGTGGACCTTGGATATCGTTTCGCGCAGCAATATTGGGGCAAAGGTTACGCAACAGAATCGGCCAAAGCCTGCCTGGAGTATGGATTCGGGAAATTAAACCTTACCAGCATTATTGCAAGGGCGAACCATGAAAATACCGCATCTATAAATGTAATGAAAAAACTGGGAATGCAATTTGATAAAACAGGCGATTTCTGTGGCGGTAATGCTGTGCAATACAGGATCAGCAAATAATACCAACATTGCATAAATCGTTCGCATTTTGAAAAGCGGCCATTAGCCACAGTCCACGGAACTCAGGATCAGTTCTTCCAGGTTTTGTGGCACACAAGCCAGTATTATTTATGCATACGTCATTCTGATCTGGTATAAATTATCATCTTCATATATAATCTTCTTCAAAAATGCTTTATAAAGTGTTGTTTTGCTTGAATTTATCCAGCCCAGTTTTCCCTGTCGAGGCTGCGGTATTGTATGGCTTCGGCAAGATGTTCTATTCGAATTTCTTCACTGGCGGCAAGGTCCGCAATGGTTCGGGCTACTTTTAAAATCCTATCGTAGGCACGGGCAGAAAGGCTTAAACGTTCCATTGCGGTTTTTAATAAATTTTGCCCTGCATCGTTAATTTTACAGATTTCATGTACTTGCCTGGAGCTCATCTGCGCATTGGCATGTAAGCCGGGCTGCCCTTCAAATCGCTTTTGCTGAATTTGCCTTGCTGCAATTACCCGCTGCCTGATGGTTGCGCTTGGCTCGCTTTTCCGTTCGGCTGTTAATTCAGTAAAGGCTACCGGCACAACTTCTACATGTATGTCTATCCTGTCCAGCAATGGCCCTGAAATTTTATTCAGATAGCGCTGTACCACGCCGGGCGCACAAACACATTCCTTTTCCGGGTGATTATAATATCCGCATGGGCAGGGATTCATGCTGGCAATAAGCATAAAAGAAGCAGGATATTCTACCGTAAATTTAGCACGTGAAATAATAATCCTTCGTTCCTCAAGCGGCTGGCGTAAAACTTCTAAAACCTGCCTTTTAAATTCAGGAAGCTCATCTAAAAACAAAACACCATTATGCGCCAGTGAAATTTCGCCCGGCTGGGGAATTCCGCCTCCGCCAACAAGGGCCACATCGCTCACCGTATGATGCGGCGAACGGAACGGCCTTGTAGGAATCAACGCTGTATTGGGCGGCATTTGCCCTGCTACCGAGTGTATTTTTGTGGTTTCTAAGGCTTCATACAAATTAAGTGGCGGCAATATGGATGGCAGGCGTTTGGCTAACATGGTTTTACCTGCGCCCGGCGGACCAATGAGTATTACATTGTGGCCGCCGGCGGCAGCAATTTCCATAGATCGTTTAATGTTTTCCTGGCCTTTTACATCGCTGAAATCTACATCCCAGCTATGCAGGTTATCAAAAAACTCATCGCGGGTTTGTACCTGTAAGGGCTCAAGTATAGTTTTATCATCAAGAAATTCAACGGCTTCTTTAATATTTTCTATGCCATAAACTTCCAGGTTATCTACAATGGCAGCTTCGCGCGCGTTTATTTTCGGCAGAATAAATCCTTTAAATCCTTCTTTACGGGCTTGTATGGCTATAGGTAAAGCGCCTTTAATAGGCATTAAGCCGCCATCCAGCGACAGCTCGCCCATAATAATATATTTGCCCAGGTTATCATGCTTCAGCTGGTCGGTTGCGGCAAGCGAGCCAATAGCAATAGGCAGGTCATAAGCCGAGCCTTCCTTACGGATATCGGCAGGCGCCATGTTAATTACCGTTTTTTTGCGTGAAACATAATAGCCGTTGTTTTTCAGCGCAGCCTCTACACGCTGCTGGCTTTCTTTTACAGCATTATCGGGCAGGCCAACCATAAAGTATTTTGCGCCTTCGCTGATGTTAACTTCAATGGTTATGGTTCTTGCATCTACGCCATAAACAGCGCTGCCATATGTTTTTACAAGCATGTAGGGTTACTTAAAGTATTTTTCCCCAAACGTATATATGCGCCCATTCGTTCGGCTTTAATTAATTAGTTCAAAAATGCTGCCTGGCACTTAAATAGCATATTTTTACGCGCCGGTTGCAAAAATCTTGCGCATGCACAATTTTATTACTAAAAGTTTTTTTTACTAACTTTACAGTGAAATTTCACCCAACACTTAGTCCGCGCAGGTTCTAAATAATTTTCAGGGCTTTTTCTGCCAGCAGATGCTTTTAGATTTACACTACACCACAGAAACATTTACTGCTTTTTTACTGGCTTTTATTCCTGGTTTAATAAATCTCAGCCTGGCTGCTTATGTGTTCTTCAGGCTGCCATCGAGGTTGCTGGTTAATATTTTTATACTGGTTCTGGTAACTTCTGCCTGCTGGCAGTTCGCCAACGCGTTTATGCGCCTGAGCGCCGATGCGCATACCGCACGTTTCTGGGACTGTTTTTTCGGACCGGTTGGTTTATTCTCAACACCATTGCTGCTTCATTTCGCGCTGGTTTATACCGATAAGATACACGTGCGCTTATTTAAATACACCATGTATGTTATGTACCTGGTGTTTTTTGTTGTTACAAGCTTATACGGCTATGTAAATACTTTAGATACGTACCAGGATGTAAGCTACTGGGGCTGGGTAAATACGCGTGCCGATATTGGTTACGCAATTATTGCGGGCGGGCTTGTTGTTTTGTATATGTTCGCTAACGTGGCGCTATTGTTCGCCGAGCTTCCGCGTACGCCAAAAGGCTCAAATAAATTCAAGGGGCTTGTTTTAATAGGTGGCTCGCTGCTTATTATTGTTGTGCAGGTTACAGTTACCGAGCTCCTGTTCCCAATAGTATTTAATATTCCGCCGGCGCCGCTTACACCAACTGTAATGCTTTCATACTCCATTGGTACTTTTATTGCGCTAACGGTTTATCATTTTTTTCCTGGTGAAGAAAGCATTGATAAAACAGATTTGCTGAATGCCGTATCTGATATTATTATAGTTGTAAACAGTTCAATGGAAATCAGCTATGTAAACAGGGTAGGGCTGGAACAGATTGGCGCTGTACAGGCGGCGCTGGAAGGGGAAAACGTCGCCGGCATTTTACAGTGCGAAGGGCAGGATGAAGCCCAGCTGGCCACACAGCTTATGCGCTATGCGGAAGCAGATACTACAAGTACTGCCAGGTGCTATATAAAAACCATACGCGGCGAAACAATACCTGTACTGGTAAAAACAAATGCGGTACATGGCGATACTAGCATGGGCGGCTATATATTGCTTTGCAGGAATATTGGTGAAATAGAAAACGTACAGGAAGAAACCCGTAGAAACGACCGCCGTTTCAGGAAGATAATTGAGCGCGCCAAAGATGCCATGGCAATTATAGACAAAACCGGGCATATAATTTACGCCAGCCCATCGGCTTACAACGTTATTGGATATTCCCCTGCAGAGCTGGAAGGCAGGGGCTTTATTGAGTTTATACATCCGGACCATTTAAACACTGCATTAAGCGATTTTGAAGAAAACCTAACTACAACACTTGTAAAGGAAAGCACATCCAGGGTTTATCATAAAAGCGGCAGGGAAATTTGGCTGGAAACAGTTGCCATTAATTATTTTGACGATCCGGATGTGAACGGACTGGTTGTGGTTTTCAGGGATATTACGGAACGCATGCAGCATTTAGAGGAAATACGCAGGCATTCGGCTTACCTGGAGCAGCTGTTCGAGGCATCGCCGTTTGGTATTGCCATGCTGGATGAAAAGGAACAGATAATAAATGTAAACAAGGCTTTTGAAGGCATGTTCCAATATAGCGCCCATGAGCTTACAGGCCGTTCGCTTACATGCATAGTGCCTCCTGAAAAGCAAAGAGAATCGAAAGCGCTTTACATGAAAGGCCGCTCAAGGAAAGCAGTTTCTCACGAAACCGTGCGCCAACGTAAAGATGGAAAGCTTATTGATGTTTACCTGGTGGCGTACCCCATTGTGCTTGATGATAATGTTTATGGAGCTTATGTTTTGTACCTCGATATAAGCAACCAGAAACAATACGAGAATGAGATTGTACACAAAAATGAAGAGCTTACAAAAATCAACCATGAGCTGGACCAATTCGTTTACAGCGCTTCGCATGATATCCGCTCGCCATTAATGTCCATATTAGGCCTGGTAAATATTGCTGGTGACGAAATTTCCGATCCTGAAGCCGCCAAATACCTGGGAATGATCAAGGACCGCGTTTTAAAGCTTGATGAGTTTACGCTGGATATTATACACTTTGCCAGGAATTCGCGCACCGGGCTGAAGGCCGAACCTGTTTTATTGGAGGAGCTGCTTAAAGAAGCGATAGATAACCTGAAACACTTACCTGAAGCATCTAAAATAAGGTTTGTTACGGAAGTAAATCCGGGCGAATATTTCAGTTCAGATAGGTCGAGATTATACCTCATGCTTTCTAACCTTATTTCCAATGCCATTAAATATCACAGGCATGAAATTGAAGATCAGTTTATAAAAATAAGTGCTTATAAAGAGGATGCCGACCTGGTAATAAAAGTTGCGGACAATGGTGAAGGCATTGATGCGGACAAGCAGAGCCGTATTTTCGAAATGTTCACGCGTTTTTCTACCCGCTCCAAAGGTTCGGGCCTGGGCTTATATATTGTAAAAGAAATTGTTGAGAAACTCGGCGGTGAAATTTCTGTACGATCAGAAAAAAACCTCGGCTCTGCATTTACCGTAAAAATTCCTGAAATACAGGCTTAAACCAAAATATTACCCAACGGTAAATAATTTTACCTGGGCCGATGCCTCAAGCTGTGAAAACCTCACCCTTACAAAAATTGTAGATATAAAGCATTTTTTCGCGAGGTGAAATATGTAAACTACGCACAATTATTAATTTTGCTCAATTGCCTGTAAAAGGTAGAGCTAATCTGAACTCGGGAATTCCAACAGAAGATTTTATGCATCATTGGTTATGCACGATATTAGTTTCAGCGCGCAGATGTGCCATATTTTCAAAATATGGCACATCTAATTTACGCGGAGAAATGAACTTCTATACCATTAATTTGCATAAAGCATTTTTCGGCTTTACACTATATGGGCTTTAGCCCCTAACCAACTGGTAATCAATGCATTGCCCATAAGTTTTCGTTTGGTTAAGAATTTCAGCAAGTCGGAAGCCATGAAACTTCCTGCTAATAACATTTGGAAGTGACGCTACGCTAATCTTTTGAAACATTCAACATTCTGCCTCTCCAATATTCAACATAATTTAGAATGATTGGTACATTGCTGTCAATACTTGCCTTCAACCCTCACAATAAATCTTGTTATGCTCAGGTGATTTTGATGCTTGGTTTAATCGCCAATAATTAGCCATACGCTGAAGTTCGAATATTAAGCTGCGAGGCAGGCAAGCCCCATATATATGCAGCCACAAAAATGGTTTACTTCATTTTAAAATTATAGGTTTTGCCGGCAATGGAAACAGTGGCATCGTTATCGCAATTTCCATTTCCATAATCTACTGTGCGTTTCAGCTTTCCCTCTGGCTTTACTTCCAGTTTGCCATCGGTTATCCACTTGCAGTTGAGTTTAATATGCAGCGGATCTGTAATGGTTATATCAAACTTTCTTCCTTTGCGGTTAGTGCCTTTTGCGCTGCCGGTAATGCTGTATTCATCATCGGTAACGGCAGCAGTATTTTGTCCTGCTATCCATTCTCTTTCGCGTGTGCTTTCCCAGCTTATAATTCCGTTTGATGTTGTTATTTCAGCGCCTTTCACTTCAATTTTAAAAACCAGGTTATTACGGCTGTTATTGCCCAGGTTAGTAACTGTTTTTACGCCCGCTACTTTGTTTCCGTTTACGGTATAATTGTCGAAAGTGTGCGTAATTACGGTTCCCTGCGTTCTGTACCTGCCTGTAAAAGTAATTATAATTTTGCCAGTGCGTGTCCGGCCGTCTTTACCTACGCAGCCGTTGCCGAAGTCTATTGTTAGCTTCCTGGGATTTGCTGTAGTATCGGCTGTAATTATGGCGCAGGAAAGTGTTCCGGTTTCCGATTGTTCATTTTTGTAAAACCCGTTCTGCTCACGTGCCGCTTCATCCATAATCTTATAAACATCGCCGAAAACATCTTCCGCATAAGCGTTGTCTTCAGCTGCCTCAATATCGTTATCTTCATCGGTTACCTTATCATTCTTTCTGCATGATGCAAAGGTAAAAAGCACAATGGCTGCGAAGGTGAAGATATGAAATAATAGCTTTTTCATCGGGTTTATGGTTTAAGTATTTTTTGCTTAGATGCTATATGTAACTAAAAGTTTAATTCAATATTAAATAAATATTTGCATAAATGAATTAACGCTGCGTTAACACAAGCTTAACATGCTGTTAAGGCAAAGGAAATATAGCCCGGGTAACTTTGTATAAAAGTTTATTACAGCTATTATGCAACATTTTAAAGTTGTTTCTTTATTTATTATCAGCATTTTAGGTTTTTACAGCCTCGCAAATGCGCAAACCGGAAAATTAAGCGGAACAGTAAAAGATGCCGCCAAAGGCGAGCCGCAGTTTGGTATTACAGTTATGCTGCAGGATGCAAGCCGCGGCGCGAGAACTGATTTTGAAGGCAAATATACCATTGATAAGCTTTCGCCAGGCAATTATGTTTTTGTGTTTACCGGCATGGGCTTCTCTAAAAAGGTAATCAGTGATGTAAAGATCGAAAACGGCAAAACCACGGTGCTGGATATTGTGCTGGAAGAGTTTTCGGTTGAGGGAAAAACAGTAGTAATTACAGGAAGCTATAAAAAGGAGTCGGATATGAGCCTGATCACACAGCGCAAAACGGCTTCACAGATCTCAGATGGTATTTCGGCGGAGCAGATCAAAAAATCGCCCGATAATACAACTTCCGATATTATGAAACGCGTTCCCGGCGCAAGCGTGCAGGACAATAAATTCGCCATTATACGCGGACTGAACGATCGTTACAACCAGGGCTTTATAAACGGCGCTCCGCTGCCAAGTACCGAGAGCGACCGCAAAGCTTTCTCTTTCGATATTTTCCCGAGCAACATGATCGATAATATGGTGATACTGAAAACGGCAACGCCAGATCTTCCTGCAGATTTCGCAGGCGGTGTGATCATCATCAACACGAAAGATATTCCTGAAAGTGATTTTGTAAATATTTCTGTTGGATCAAGTTATAATACAATTTCAACTTTTAAGCCAGGCCTTACCTACAATACAGGCAGTAAAAGCCTTTTGGGTATGGATGATGGTACACGCGCTCTGCCACAAGGCCTTCCTTCCACGCAGGATTATAACAAGGGTACAGCCAAAGAGCAGGTTGCATATAGCAAGATGTTCGAAAATACCTGGCAGCTGAAACGTATTCCTTCTACTATGCCGGGTACCTCTATGCAGGTTTCCGCGGGCAAGCATTTCCCTTTAAAGAAGAATGATCTCGGCGTAATTGCATCTTTCTCGCACAACAACAGCTACAGGAACAATATTGTAGGCCGCAGAGATTACATTTCTCCGCAGGATGATAACATTCGCCGTTATAATTATACAGATTCCGTTTACAAGCACGAAGTTTTAATGGGCGGTATGCTGAATCTTGCCTACAAAACTCAGAAATCAAAATACAGCTTCAAAAATATTTATACGATTAACAGTGAAGACCAGGTTTCTTACCGTACAGGAATTTACGAGGAAGATCCGGAGTTCAGGAACAATGTGCGCAATACAGCGCTGCTTTTCAGCCAAAACAGTTTGTATAGCACCCAGTTAACCGGCGACCATGCACTCCCTAAAAACGATATAAAAATACACTGGGTTGGCAGCTACAACAAAATAAACAGGCAGGTGCCGGATTTCCGCAAGCAGGCGTATTCACAAACCATAGACGAAAATGTAAGCGGCGAAATACCTTACAGCGCGCAGGTTGGCTACGGCGGAGCAAACATCAACCAAAGCGGCAGGTTTTTCTCTGAGCTGGCAGAAAATTTATACAGCGGAAATGTAGATGTTTCTATGCCGGTGCTAAAACAAATTACAAAAGTAGAAACAAGCATTAAAACTGGCTTGTACACTGCCTTGCGCAGCCGCGATTTCTCCGCACGCAGCTTTGGTTACGTTCAGAATTTCGGCCTTAATCCAAGAATTCTTACTTACGGCCTAGATTCTATTTTCAGCCACGATAATTTATCGGAGAAGCTTTATATTAAAGAAGATACAAGGCCGAGCGATTCTTACAAAGCGGGTTCTGCGCTGCAGGCGGCGTATTTAATGGCTGATAACAAGTTCGGTAAAAATATTCGTCTGGTTTGGGGCGTGCGTGCCGAGAATTACCGCCAGCGTTTGAACGCGCTTGATGTTGCAGGTAAAGAAATAAAGGTAGATACAACAGTGCTGGATCTTTTACCATCTGCCAACGTTAGCGTTTCATTAACCAGCAAAACAAACCTGCGTTTCTGCGCCAGCAAAACAGTTTCAAGGCCTGAGTTCCGCGAAATTGCGCCATTTGCTTTTTATGATTTTAACCTGGATGCGGTTGTAAGTGGAAACCCAACTTTGCAGCGCAGCACCATTCAGAATTTTGATATCCGTTACGAGTTTTTCCCGGGTGGTTCTCAGATTATTTCAGCTTCTGTTTTCTATAAGAAATTTACCAATGCCGTGGAGATGATAAACGAGCCGGTTGGCGCCGGAAGCCGTATGTTTGGTTACCAGAACGCGCCGGATGCAACCAATTATGGTATAGAACTGGAGTTCCGTAAAAATCTTACTTTCCTCGATACTTTGTTCCACACAACATTCATGTCCAACTTTATGGTTTTCAGCAACCTGTCGTACATACAATCTCAGGTGGATCTCAGCAAGTTTAAGGAAGCGAGCAACGGCATAAGGCCACTGCAAGGGCAATCGCCATACATTATCAACGCAGGGTTTAGCTACGGATCTGCCAAAGGTTTAAGCCTGAGCCTGCTTGCAAACAGGATTGGCCGCCGCATTGCTTATGTTGGTAATAAAGATGTGCCGGATATCTGGGAAAATCCGCGTACCGTAATAGATATGCAGATAGCGCAGAAATTAGTAAAAAATAAGCTGGATATTAAGCTGAACTTTGGCGATTTGCTTGCGCAGAACCTTGTTTTTTACCAGGACCTGAACCGCAATGGCAAGTACGATAAGGATGAAACAACTAACCCTAATAAAGATAACGCCATATACAACTATACCTACGGCCGCAATATTTCTTTAGGTTTGAGTTATAAATTTTAATGTAAGCTTTTTCTGTTTTTGTAAGAAGCCGGCAATTTGTTTTGCCGGCTTTTTTGTTCTTTCCTATTTCTTCTGCATGGTATATAAGAAATCCTATAGAACTTAGTGTCTTTGTAATAATTTGAAGTATTTTTAATGTTATTCATTTCAATTATTCTAGAATTACAACTGCTCACGCTCAACTTACAAATTCACCAAAAGGAGAAAAATAAAGAAGCCATACAAGCGCCCGCGTTGCACGATTAGATTAAAAACAATGAAACTTTTTTAATCGAGGATTGCATAAGATTCCAAGTTTAAAGCATTTTTTGGCAGAAGCATATATGTATAATTGTCTGAACTCACCGAACGAACGCAAATCCGCCAACTGCTCCCCATATATCAGCCTCCCCAAAAATGCTTTAAAAAAACCTGCTCCGGCATAATTTCACAATTTCATATTTCCACATCGGCACATTTCCATAATTTATCTTCATCTTTGAACCATATATACGATTAAAGAAAAATACTTCAATTACATGATTTTTGATGCAATTACCTGGACTGCGAGTCCTATAATATTTTCGGCAGGCCCGCTTACTGTGCGCTGGTACGGGTTAATGTTTGCCCTGGCGTTTATTGTAGGTTACAAGATTATGGAATTTGTATATAAGAAGGAAAAAATGCCCGAAACAGAGCTGGACAGGCTTTCTATACATATGATATTGGCTGTAATTATAGGCGCGCGGTTAGGGCATGTGCTCTTTTATGGCCCTCATTTCGATGAATATAACGAAGCAGGTAAGTTAATTGAAGAAGGCTATTTCAGCCATCCGCTTAATATATTTAAAGTATGGGAAGGCGGGCTTGCCAGCCATGGTGCGGCTATTGGTATTTTAGTAGCTTTGTTTATTTATTCGCGTAAACCGGTTGTACCATCATATATGTGGATACTGGACCGAATTATACTCACCGTACCAATTGGCGGCTTTTTTGTGCGCATGGGCAACCTTTTTAACTCGGAGATATATGGCCATATAACCAATCTGCCCTGGGCGTTTAAATTCCCTATACGCAACTCGGATAACAAAATTATTGCCTTTACCGAGCCACGGCATCCTACACAACTTTATGAAGGCCTGGCGTATGTGCTAATATTTGCATTTTTATTCAGCTTGTACAGGCGGTACAACACAAATCTGCGTCCCGGTTATTTATTTGGCTTGTTCCTAATTTTGCTTTTCGGCGTGCGCCTGTTTGTAGAGTTCTATAAAGAGAACCAGGTAGCTTTTGAGAACAACCTCCCGCTGAATATGGGCCAGATTCTTAGTATTCCGTTCATAATTATTGGTATTTTTATACTCATTCGCTCATACAGGCTCACACCAGGCGAAAAGATATAAGCAATAAAAGCATTTCCTGGCGAAAGTATATATATAATAAAAAGAGGCTGCCTTAAAAGGGGAAGCCTCTTTTTATTATATATATTGGGATTATATAGCGCTGGCTTCAATTTTTCAATATCATGGCGACGATACTGATCTACTTACCGGCGCATAAAATTAGCATTAGCGCAAAACACATTATTTATAATCAGTTAGCTTTTGCTTTCAGCTTCAGTTCAGAACCATCTCCGGCTTTGAGTTCCATTTCCTTATCATCTATATCTTCCACTCTAAAAGTCCTGGCAGTGGTACTGTTTCCTGGCGTAACAATCAGCGATTTAGATGCAGGATCGTAACTCCAGTTGCCGTTTATAATCTGCCCACGATCTGTAATTGTCATGGTATTGTTCATGAAAAACACCCAGGTAGCTTCCTTTTCATCATCGGTGAGGGTTTCTTTACCGCCTGTAGCATTGGTTTCCTTTACAGCATACCAGGTTTTGCTGCTGGTGCCGGATATAAGCTGCGCCACGTTCTGATCTTTTTTTCCGCCACAGGCATTCAATAAAAACGCCGCGAACAGCATAATTGTGAATATTTTATTCATGTTTAAAGGATATTTTTTTGATTATTACATATATAATTTTACGAAAAAATGCTTTGGTTTAGCCGCGTGGAATTCTGTACGTCTGGCCGGGATGAATAAGATCCGGATTTGAACCAATTACATCTTTATTGGCTTCGTAAATTTTTTTCCACTGCTGCGCATCGCCATAATATTGCTTGGCAATTTTACTCAGGCTGTCGCCGCTTTTTACGGTATAGGTATCTTCAGTAATTGTATTGTTCTGCAGCGGGTTTGTATTTGCGCCAGCATTGTTATTTACGTTATTATCTGTTGCCGGTTGCGGCGTTCCTTTCTTAAAGAAATCTAAAAGTCCCATAGGTTTTAATAATTTGTTTGGTTAGTTGGTTTAATATTAACCGCACAGCTGCCCGAATGTTGAATAAGGATAAAACAAGTAAGTATTTCAGGATTGAAAGGTTGTATAATTGTAAAGTTGCTTCGCATCGCGGCATTGATAATCCATAATTTATAATCCATAATCCATAATTTTCTTCACTTCTTTTTCTTTGTTCACAACTCAACGGATTACATAGAAATGAAACATTTAGCATTACGTATTGATGTTTTAACTATCTTAGCCATTCCAAACCTCAAACCCGATGCGATTTTTAAGATACTTTTTTGTTGTATTACTCCTCATTTTTACGGGTGAGGTTTGTAATGGGCAAAGTTGGGATTGGGTAGCGGGGAATTCTACATCTTGGTTTTATAATCCATATATAACCAAAGGTGGTAGTATATATACCACACAAAATACATATAGCAAATTCTTTTCTTCTGCCGATACCAGTAAATATAAAAGTGAAATAATAACGAAGATAGATAAGTCAGGCAAAAGAGTTTGTGGAGCCAAAATTGATATGTATGTAGATGAAGTAAACACTTATCGTTACAAAGAAATTTTTGTACACGAAAATAAAGTTTACATATATCTTTTTTATAACAAGGAATTAAAGATTGGATCCAAATATTATCCTAAACCCACAGGTAACTCACAAAAACAAAATATTTTTTTAATAATTTTAGATACAAATTGTGTTATACAAGAATCTTACTTATTGGGTTGGTTCTCAAGCGGAAACATCTCTTCAATAAAACTATCACCAGATAATAAATTCTATCTATCATTGGTGCTGCAAAATAAAGATTCAATATATTTGGCAAACAGGTTATTTGTTGGCGAAAAGAAACCAAGCTCCATTTTAGTTAAGTTTGATGAAAGCTTTAATATAATTTGGAATATTGTTTATAATGCCAGTACAAGACATAGGTGTAACTTCGATAAAAACGGAAATTATTGGGCTGAATTATTCGAAATCGGGCAAACGAAAACCAGGTTTATAAAGATAAACCCACAAGGTGTAATAACAGATTCAATAGTTTTTGATGGTTTAATAGAAGTTGGAAGTTTTGTTTTTGATAAAGACAATAATTTTTTACTTACAGGAAACATAAGTGGCAATGTAATTCTTCCTGATGGCACTACAAAAAGTGGCCTTAATAGAACCGGAATTTTATTGAAATATACAAATACTGGAAAGTATTTTTGGCACAGACTTGCATCAAAACCCTATAGTTTTTTTCACAATGTTGTAACAGATGATTCAAATAATATATATTTAAGTGGAGATAGACTTGGCGGCGCAATAGACAATAATTCAGAAACTTTTACTTTTACAGGCCTTTCAGTTTATTCAAGTCCATATAATATTTTTTTTATAAAAGTTGATGGCAATGGAACGGGCATTTGGGCGAATTACCTTGATTTTAAAAATATTAAATCACGTGGCCTATTGCTGAATATTGATAATTTTAATAATCTTTATTTTTCAGGTAATTTTTATTTTAATCAAAATAGTGCAGCGACAGCTTTAATAGGCAAACATTCAATCATTGCAGTTGGGAATGGTTGGTCTAATAATTTTATTGCAAAACTAAACCCAGATAAACTCGAATTTGACGTAAAAGAATCCTGCGAAGTAATAACCCTCAAAAACACCAGCGATACCTCAGCTTACACTTCTTTTGAGTGGACTTTACCCGATGGCACAAAGCATTTTTCCAAAGATGCATATATAGAAACCAACAAGTATAAAGATACTGTACTGGTTTCGCTAAAAGGCATAAAACCAAACGGTTGCGAAAACATCTTTACCCGTAAACTTAAGTTTAAGCCTATGCCCAAACCGGTTGCTAAATTTACCATAGATAGTTTTACCGGCTGCCAGTGGATGGGTTTAAAATTCTATAACCGTTCTTATAAAGTGGTAAAACCAAATTGTATTGACTGTGAAGGATTCAGGTGGGATTTTGGTGATGGAACAACAAGCAATTCATCGGATTCAATTATTGAGCATATCTACAAAACACCAGGCACTTATAAAATCAGCCTTATCTATGCTACACTTCCCTGCAGCGATACCTTCACCCTCGAAAAAGAAATAACCATTATTGCAGCGCCAAAACCCGGCTTCAGCGTAAACCTAAACGCCAGCTGCTCACCGCTCGAAGTAAAAGTTACCGATAATTCCGTTGGCCAGGTAGAAACTTATTTTTACACTTCCGGCGATGGCCAAACCAGCAACCAGCCCTCGCCCACTTTCATATATGCCAAGCCCGGAAAATACTTCATTAAACAGCAGCTTAAAGGCCCTACAGAATGTATTACCAAAGACAGTATAGCAATAACAATTCGTGCGGGTTACAGCCAAAGCGCCGCGCCCGAAATGCTAACCGCAACAGTTACCGATAGTAACGCTATACGCGTAAGCTGGAAAAAGAATGATGTAACGGCAAAATACCAGCTCATAAGGCAATCATCAAACGGCGAAAAATCGTTTACTTTACAAGATGCAGATACTTTTTTCCTGGATAAAGATGTGGATGTAAACAAAGCATTTTACAGCTACAACTTATATGGAACTGATAGTTGTGGAAACACAAAATCTGCCATCCGCAAGGCACAAACTATTCTGCTTGAAAACCACAGCCAGACTACCGAATATAATTACCTGCGCTGGTCGCCTTACCAAAACTGGCAGCATGGTATAAAGGAATATATGCTGCAGTATAAAACCGATTCGCAATTTATTGACCTCCAAAATCTTGCGGGCAACACACATGAATTTAAAGATGCGCAATCATACCCTGCCGGAACAAAGCAGATCTGTTACAGGATTACAGCTGTTGAAAACGCCGGAAACATGCAGCAAAGCCATAGCAATACCGTTTGCATGCATTTTTTACCAACAGTAATTGTTCCAAATGCCTTCAGCCCTAATAACGATGGTGTAAATGATGTTTTTGACATAAGTGCTTTGGGCATTGAAAACTACGAGTTAATAATTTACAACCGCTGGGGCGAAAAAATTTATAGCGGCACCGAAAAAGAAAAAGGCTGGGATGGAAATTTCAGGAGTTCCTTAGCGCCTGAAGACGTTTACCTGTACAGGATAATAGCCAAAGCATATAACGGGAAAAATATTTACCAGAATGGTAACCTGCAGCTGCTCAGGTAAAGATGAAAGCATTTTTAACCAAAACAATATATGGAAAACCTGAAAAAACGCTGAATTTTAATTTTCAGCATATTGAATTGACTGCAGTTTCACCAGCAATAATAATATCATTGTATATGACTATCCGCATAACAGGATAAATAGAAGTCATATAGTCGGAGCTGCACTCCTCTCATGATTTAAGAGAGGTGCCCAAAGGGCGGAAAGGTTAAAAAGCAATAGTTCCTAACGGATACTCATATAATTTTATAATAATCGCGCGGACCCGAAGAATTAAAGCATTAATCAAGAAGCATTTAGCTGGTTTTGCGGCGAACATAAATTTCCTTTTCCACTTCCGCAACTGTTCTGTTATTTTTATCAGTGATTTTTGTGTGGAAACGGAAGCTCATTTTGCCATTTTCATCAACCTGCTGCTTCATTTCCGCCAGTTTGTCCTTCGTAATTTCAAAAACCGCCTTTACTGTGCCGCGAGCCGGAATTCTATAATTAATGCTGCCCGATTTGTCCCAGAAAATATAATCATCGCCAAAATATGCATGTATGATCATGATAAAGAACGGATCGCACATACTGTATAATGAGCCGCCGAAATGTGTACCTGCAGCATTTTTGTTGTACCAGCGCAGCTTCATTTCGGCCACAAAACGCGTTTTATCTGCGCTAACTTCTTTCACACGAATGCCTGCGCCTAAAAATGGCGGATACAAATTTAATAGCTTATAAAATCCTGGCAGGCGTTTAAAATCCATTTGCGAAATTTAAGCATTTTTCTGTAAGTGATTATATGCAAAGTGCGCCTTAAAATTTCAATTACCGGGTTTTGCTGTTCATGTTAAAATCCTTATTTACAGCTGTATTCTTCAGCTTTCTGTTTCGGCCGCTATGCCTTTAAAGTACATGAGCTTCTCTAAAATACAAGACAGATTTTTATGGTTCAAAGGGCCTATTAAATGTATAATTTTTAAAAAGCCGAGAGTTTAACTTTAAAAAACATTTACTCCAAATAAAGCAGAGCTTAAAATGTTTTAAACCATTTTTCACAGTAAAATAAATCAGCCGGAAGCAGTTAAAACGCCCAGCCAAACTTAATTCCCAACGCTATATTTAAATTTTGCACACCCAACTCTTCTAAAAGTTCTTCGTTTTCAAATATATTATCGAAGTCTTCCGGTACAGTTTTATAAGTGGCATATCTGAAACCTACGCCAAAATATGTATCTATTGTAAAACCGCTTGCAATTACCTGGTAACCAACTTTAAGATTTGCCTTTGTGATTGTTGCATGGCTCGTAAATTTCTCAACATATAAGTTGCTGTTATTATCAATCCGGTAATTTGAATCCACTAAGCTCATATTTTTCACCTGGGCCTGGCCGGCGAAATAAACCCCTTGAATATCAGCCCCATTATAATTCTGATTATTTTTTGTTCTAAAGTTATTATCCGTTAAAT
>DAIUCM010000005.1:11031-59813 GCA_036846145.1 Bacteroidota bacterium | reverse complement strand
ATATAATATACTGTAAAATGCTTCAGGTTTAATTTTACCAGTCGTTATCTTCTGTTGGCTGGGCAATTACAGCTGGGGGAGCTATATAACTATATTTTCTTTCATAAATTTCGTACGTATTTCCTTTGGTTAAGAAATGCGCTACCATTCCTTCCATAGCAATCGGCGTTCCTAACGGAATATCAGCAATATTGCTGTGGCGGATCTGCCTTCCATCTAAAATTACAACCCTGCCCGAACCGATTATTTCCATGTGATCTCCATTGGTAATAAGTACGCCGGTATCTTCACCCAAACCTATTCCTAAACTGGTTGGGTTTCCGGCAACGGCTTGTGCCAGCCTGCCAAAACGTCCGCGCTTCTCAAAGTGCGAATCTATTACTACATCCTGTATAAAACCAAAGCCGGTCGTAATTTTTACTGCACCTTTTAAGTGAGATTCTGCTGCAGTACCAAGATAAATCATTGGATTGCTCATAGCCATTGCGCCGGCACTTGTGCCTGCAATTACAAAGCCTTCCTCGTGCTGGTAACGGTGCTTTAAGATACGTATAATTTCGGTGCCGCCAAATATGGTGCTTAAACGCAATTGGTTGCCACCGGTAAACATTATGCCGCTTGCTTTTTTAATACGTTCAATATACTCGGCTTGCATAACGTCTTCCCTATCCTTAATATGCATAACATTTACATTAGTGCATCCAAGTTTACCAAAGGCATTCAAATAATTCTGACCTACTTCTTCAGGAATAACAGAAGCGGTTGTAATTACTTCTATTACAGGGTTATCTCCTTTCATTTCCTCAAGAATACGCTTCAGAATACCAAGCTCAAAAAAGTGAAGATTGTTTTTTTGTATAAAATTTGGCTCAGGCTGTGTGCCTTTATCTTCCGCCCCGCCTATAGCTATCAGTTTTCCTTTTGGTATAATCACGCCATATATATTTTGTTACAAAAGTACTTCACCCAAACATCATACCAATATATTTATTTACATATATACACTTATTAAAAAATACTTATCTTACAAACTCGTTTCCCATAAGTTAAAAAGCAATTATGAAGATATTAGAAATACGTGCATTAGATGGGCCCAATTACTGGTCGATATGGAGACATAAATTAATTGCCATGAAGCTGGACCTGGAAGAAATGGAAGAAAAACCCAGCAATAAAATTCCGGGATTTATTGGCAGGTTAGAGAAAATGCTTCCAAGTATGTATGAGCATCGCTGCTCGGAAGGTTACCGCGGTGGCTTTTTCGATAGGGTTGAACAAGGAACATGGATGGGCCATATTGTAGAACATATTGCGCTTGAAATACAAACCCTTGCAGGCATGGAAGTGGGCTTTGGGCGCACCCGGGGAACCGGTGAATACGGTATTTACAATGTGGTTTTTGCTTATACCGAGGAACGTGTTGGCCGTTTTGCAGCGAGAGCTGCCGTAGATATTGTGCAGGCTTTGATTGATGGAAAAGAATACGATCTTGCCACAGATATACAGCGTATGCGAGAAATTCGCGAGCAGGAGCGTTTAGGGCCAAGTACCGGGTCACTTGTAAACGAAGCTTGTGCGCGTGGTATTCCGCATATCCGCTTAAATAAACATTCGCTTGTACAATTAGGCTATGGCATTAACCAGCGCCGGGTACAGGCTACCATTGCAAGCACAACAAGCTCCATAGCTGTAGAAATTGCAGGCGATAAAGAGGAAACCAAGTATTTATTGCAAAAAGCCAATATACCGGTTCCTACTGGCGAAATAGTTTACAATGAAAGTGAACTGAAAGAAGCAATAGAAAATATTGGCTATCCGCTGGTTACAAAACCTATCAACGGAAATCACGGCAAAGGCGCTTCTATAAATATTCAGAATCTTGAGCAGGCGATTGAAGGTTTTAAAGCTGCGCAGAAGTACGACAAAGCGGTAATTATAGAAAAATACATCACCGGGCATGATCATCGTTTGCTGGTGATCAATTACAAATTTGTAGCTGCTGCCAAGCGCGTACCTGCTATGGTTAAAGGCGATGGAAAATCTACCATACAGGAATTAATTGATGAAGTTAATAAAGATCCGCGCAGAGGTTACGGACATGAAAAAGTGCTCACCGCTATAAAAGTGGACAACAACACCCGCACAATTTTAAAGGAGAAAAACCTCACTTTAGATAGCGTAATTCCACAAGGTGAAGAACTGTATCTTAAAACTACGGCCAACATCAGTACCGGCGGCACGGCAATAGATGTTACAGATATGGTTCACCCGTATAATATATTTATGGCAGAACGCATTGCACGAATTATTGGCCTGGATATTTGCGGAATTGACCTGATGACGCCTGATATTACAGTTCCGGTAAACGAAAATGGCGCTGCTGTTTTAGAAGTGAATGCTGCACCCGGTTTCAGAATGCATGTGGCACCAACACAAGGTTTGCCGCGCAACGTTGCTGAACCGGTTATTGATATGCTTTTCCCGCCAGGTAGTGATGCACGAATACCGATTATTGCGGTTACCGGTACAAACGGAAAGACCACAACAACCAGGCTTATCGCGCACATGGTGAAAACGATGGGCTATAAAGTTGGTTTCTGCACTTCAGATGGCATTTACATCCAAAACCGAATGGTTGAACGGGGAGATACAACCGGCGCCCGAAGCGCAGAATTTGTATTGAAAGACCCAACTGTAAATTTCGCTGTTCTGGAATGTGCGCGTGGCGGAATCTTAAAATCAGGTTTAGGCTTTCATAATTGCGATATTGGGATAGTAACTAACATTGCGGCAGATCATTTAGGTTTGAAAGGCATCAACACACTCGATGACCTTGCACGGGTTAAAGCTGTAGTTCCGGAAAGTGTTTTCCCGGAAGGTTACGCTATCTTAAATGCTGATGATGACCTGGTTTATGCCATGCGCAAAACGCTCGACTGTAAAATAGCATTGTTCAGCATGGATGAAAATAACCCCAGAATATTAAGGCATTGCGAAAATGGCGGACTGGCTGCTGTAGCGGAAAATGGCTTCATCACTATTTGTAAAGGCGACTGGAAGATCCGCGTTAGCAAAATTGTAAATATTCCGCTTACTTTTTCCGGTAAAGCATTATTCATGATCCAGAATATTTTGCCTGCCGTTTTGGCCGGTTATGTTCGCAATTTTAAAATCGAGGACATGAAACTTGCCCTGGAAACCTTTATTCCTTCACCGGCGCAAACACCTGGCAGAATGAATATTTTCCGTTTCAAGGATTTCCAGCTGATGGTAGATTACGCGCATAACCCGGCGGGCATGAAAGCGGTAAGCAAATTCCTTGAGAAAATAGATGACGCGCCAAAAGTGGGTGTAATTGCAGGCGTTGGCGACAGAAGAGATGAAGATATTATTTGCGTTGGCGAAATAGCAGCTACCATGTTCGATGAAATTATTATCCGCCATGATAAAGACATGCGCGGCAGGAAGGAAAATGAAGTGAATGATTTGCTGTTGCAGGGGATAGAAAAATCTTCAACAAACAAAAAAGTTACAATTGTAAAAGATGAAGCTGAAGCTATAGAGTTCGCTATTAATAACGCGCAAAAAGGCAGTTTTATAACTATTTGCAGTGATGTGGTACAGGAAACGCTGGAGACAGTGATGAGCTACAAGGAAAAAGAGGATGCTTTTGAACTTAACCGTAGCGAAATTCCGAACCTGGATAAAACGCCTCAACCCGCAAAGCAGCCTGTACATCCCATATAATTATAGATTGAACTGACAAAGTGATCAGGAAATTTACTGGCGCTGAGTTTGCAAAAATGCATATATGCAGATGCCGGAAAATACTTCAATTATAAAAAGTTTTATTCCGCCTTTTTTATTCGTTATAGTAATATGGCTGATAAAATGGGCGGAAATTACTTTTGGCTTCGATCTGTACAAACTGGGAATTTTGCCTCGCGAGATTAGTGGCTTAAAAGGCATAATTTCTTCACCATTTATACATGGCGATTTAAAGCATTTGCTATCTAACACCAGCCCGGTACTTGTTTTAAGCATAGGCATTTTGTATTTCTACAGGCAGAAAGCCTGGCAGGTAATAAGCCTAATAAGCATTTTTACAGGCT
Organism: Bacteroidota bacterium; assembly: GCA_036846145.1. Lineage (GTDB taxonomy): Bacteria > Bacteroidota > Bacteroidia > CAILMK01 > CAILMK01 > DAIUCM01. The sequence goes on along the minus strand of DAIUCM010000005.1, from coordinate 55,701 downwards.
TGCTTATATGGATCTTCGCGCGTGGCGGAACCTACCACATCGGTGCAAGCGGACTTATTTACGGTTTCGCTTTCTTCCTGTTTTTCAGTGGAATAATCAAAAAAATCCGCTCTTTTATGGCCATCTCGCTCCTGATCATTGCGTTTTATGGCAGTATGCTTTGGGGGATTTTACCCGGTGAAGAAGGCATTAGCTGGGAAGCACATTTGTTTGGCGCCATTACCGGAAGCTTGGTAGCTTTTTTATACCGAAAACACGGCCCGCAACCGCCCGAAAAACCCGATTGGATGAATGAGAAAGATAATTCTGCAGATATTCCCCATATAAGCGATTACAAAAAAATGCCTTTGGAGGATTAAATTTTTTAATTATTTGAAAATGAACACATTGCTTTTCAACTATTTGCTTTCGTACTTTTGTCTTAATACAAAAGTACCAAAAAGTCAAGGCTTAAAACAATTTGCTAAAAATGGTTTTAAAACATGATTCCACCCGCAACAGGAGCCGCCAGATCAATTTGTGCTTTTTCTTAAAACTGCGTTGGCTCGCCTGTTGCTGTGTAAGTTCTTTAAGCATTATTTTAACATTTGCCAGTTACAATTCACCATTAGAGTAAATGTTTTCCAACCATTTTCTTCACGCAAATAGTTTAGATGCCGATCCCAAAATACAATGAGCAAATTTGTGATTGAGTAAATGAGTGAATAATTTTCCAGATGGTTATTTAATGAAAAATACTTCATTGACCCTTGTTAATTACTCACTGATTATAGGACTGGCCTTAAAGCCTTTGCGTTAAGAAAATCAGCTAAAAGCATAATTGTATTAGTAAGTTGAAACGCAGAAAGTTAAAGATAAGTAAATCAAACATACAAAGTAAAAGGCGAGCCAATGCAACGCAACCAATATGCACAAAACAGACTGGCGGCTCCTTTTACGGGTGGGTAAATGCTTTTAGTTGATTTTTAGCAAAGACTTTACAGCCTTGACTTTTTGGTACTTTTGTGTTAAGACAAAAGTACGAAACCAAACATTCATAGCTCAATCACAATAGACAAAAAACCTTACTTCCCTTCAACCGCTTTCGCCAAAACCTGCGCAATCGAATTAATCCCTTCCGTCATATTCTCCATATGCGTAATAACATGATTAACAGAACTTTCACCAAGCGATTTATACTTGTTATTCTTCACGAAAGTTGTTTTAATGTCTTCCCAGCGCTGTTTATCTTTTTCATTCATCCAGCCAACCATTTCCTTAAACTTCAGCAGATTAGCTTCAGCGCCGCTAGTTAAGGTTTGCGATTCGTTGGTATAATGTGAAAGCAGCAATTCATCCAATTCAGCATCATTTAAAACAGGCAAAACTTTAACGGCAATCTTGCTCATATCGCGGTAAGAACCCTGTAAGCGGAAAGCAGGCTCAGTACGATATTCTTCAGCTTGCGCAGCAGAATGAATATATTCCTGGTTCACACGGAAAATCACATCGCGAATTTTCGTTAACTTGCGTAAAACGCTTACAATTTCCTGTACTTCTGCAGCGGAATATGAGGCTTCAAAATTCAAACCTTCTGCCCCTTCATTCTCGGCCATTTTCAGGAAAGAATAAATATCAGCCTGGCTTTTTGTGGCTAATTTATTGAGCACAGGATTTACGCTAAGGCAATTTTCTATATAGGACAATGTGAAAAAATGGTTCGCGCTGCCAACAACATCACCCAGATTATAAATATCCGCACGGTTCGCCAACATATCCGGAATACGGAATTTCTCGCCGCTTTCTGTATATGGATTTCCGGCCATCACCACGCAAACTTTCCTGCCTTTCAGATCATAGGTTTTGCTTCTGCCTTTGTAAACACCTTCCATTTTCCGTTGCGCATCACAAAGCGAAATAAATTTCTGTAAAAACTCCGGATTACAATGCTGAATATCATCAAGATACAACATCATATTATCACCCATTTCCAGCGCAAGATTCAGCTTTTCCAGTTCTTCTGCAGCAGCAGCATTTCCGGTTTCTTTCGGATCAACAGACATTACATTGTGGCCAATAGCTGGTCCGTTTATCTTCATGAAAACCAATCCCAATCGGCTGCACAAGTATTCCATCAATGTGGTTTTACCGTAACCCGGCGGCGAGATCAACAGTAACATTCCCATTCTGTCGCTGAGTTTTGTATCGCCAACTGTTCCCAATTGCTTCGCGAGATTATCGCCGATAAATGGCAAATAGGCATTATCCAGAAGCTTGTTTCGCACAAAAGATGTAAGCACTTTCGGCTGGAATTCTTCCAATCTTAACTGCTTGCGGAACTGGTCCGTAAGGGCTTTTTTACGATGCTGAAATTCTATAAATGCAGGAACAGATTCTTTATGGAAAGCCAGTAATTTTTTATTGAATTGGTGGAAATCGAACTGGTATTTTCCGTTTTGAATTAAATGATGATTTCCGTTCATTCCATCAATTTCCTGCTGCAAGGCAACCGCATGAATTTTTTCTGTATGCGAATTGTGATGCAGTAGCAACGCTGCTATTTCATCTCTAAATCCATGACTTGAAGCATTTTCTGCGAATTCTATATATGCGGCGATCCATTTTCTCAGCAAGCGGTATTTAGCGGTCCAGTTGCCATCAAGCGCCTTTACAGATTTCTCAAAATCGTGGTAAAAATTGTGCTGCGTAAGATAATCGGTGAACATGGTTTGCAGGTGAACGGCTTGCGCATCCACAATAAATTCATCATCGCGGCTGATCTCATGGAACAAGTATTCTGCTGCTTCATCAGCGATTTCAACCTCAAATAATTCTGTTTCTTTGATGAAGTTCTTAATATCCGCATCAATTTCGTTTACAAGCTGTTGAAACTGTTTTGAATTCGGGAAAACCTGTAGAATTATACCAACTCCTTTGAGCCTGTGCTGCAGCAATTGTTTGCGTTCATCTGCCACAAAATGATGCCAGTATAAACTCGCACAAGCCCGTGAATTACTGTTGTAACGCAGCAAATCCGCACCTGAATCCGTCGCAACCAAAACTTCTAAAATCTTCGCCGCATCTGCATCATGAACACCTTTAATATAACCTTCATTGTACAGCGGCGCCATGCATTTCTGCACGTACAATAGTAAATCTGCCGAAAGCATTTTTTGCAGTTCGCTTATATTGACTTTTTCATTTTCTGCTATTGAAAGTATGCGGTTTCCTTTGGTTGCCGCGAAGATTTTCCATGCTAAATATTCAGACCGATAAACATCATTATTTTCAGAAACAAGATGTTGCTCCCAAAGATTTTTAGCGCTTTGAAGCGATTCATCCTTAATTTCTTCGTAGAATTTTGTGCCGCTTAAATGGAAGAAAAGTTTGTCTTCTTTGGCGATGATGGAAAGATCGATCGGCTGCGTGTTTACAGAGAACTGGTGCTTGCCGATCTTGATGACATTCCCGCCGGAAAGGTACATTTCCTTCTTGTCTTTCAACTGGCGCAGCGCATCTTCATTCAGCGTTTTCAGTTTGCCTTCCAGCTCATCAGCTTTCAGGTTTTCACCAATTTCTTTCAGCTGACTTGCAATATCGCGAACCTTCGAAACCATCGCATCCGCAGCGAAATAACCGTTTACATCTGCCGCTTCACTGAAACTCAGGGAACGGTTTTTCACGCCATTCAGAATCCGTTCTGCAGAAGCCATTAAACTCGCAGCGCGTTTTTGCTGCGCTTCGGTAAGCTGAATTTTTCGTGCATCAAAAGCGGAATAAACCTCTTCGCGCTTTTCAGTGATAAGTGATACGAATTCATCGAAAGCAGAAAATTTGCCTTCCATTTCTTCCAGCATCACCATCAGTTTATTCAGGTACTGATCGCATTTTTCGGGCTTATCACAAACATCCAGAAAGTTTATAACCGACTGATCGACAAGCTTTAACTGCGCATTAAATTCAGCTTTTCCCTCCTCTCCTGCCAGGTTTTGGCGCTTGTTTTTTAGTGCCGCGCGAATCTGGTTAAAGCCGGAATAAATTGCGGAAATAGCATCAATAATCCGCGTTGTTTCTGTCGGGTCTTTTATCTTCAGGTTGCTCACCGTTTCTATGAGCATTTCCAGTTCGGCTGATAATTTTTTCGCCTGCTCTTCAACCGCATCTGCATCGGTAGTTTTGGTCAGCGCAGGAATAGATTGGCTCAGCGTTTTTACCTGTTCCTCGTATGGCGAAAGCGCTTTTTCCCCGAGTAAAAAAGTAACGCATCTTTGTGAAACATCATCACTTAAAACTTCAGTTTGGACTTCAAAATCATGCAAAGATTTTACATCTGCATAGCGAAGTTTTTTGGCTGAAATCAGCTCGCCACGTAACACACGCAAATCAGACAAATGCTGAACAAATTCTGTAATATTGTCTGCATCATGCTTTACAATTTTACTTAGTTTACTGAATTTTTCGGTTACTTTTTCAACTTCCTGCGCAGTGTTTTTTCGTATGGCGCTAACTTTTTCGAACTCATTAATGGCCGAAGAAGCTGCCTCGCGAATGGTGGACAAGGGCTGAATCAACTCGTACGCATCGGGTTTATCGAGCCAATGATACGCATCCAGAATTTCCGAAGCTTTTTTCGAAAGATCTATATATAGGTTCAGGTAAGAATCTTCCTTGTTGAGCAAAGTGTGCAGCGCGCGGCAATCGGCCATTGCCTTCACAATTTCCTTATTTCCAACCTTATACAAATACGAATCGCTTTGTGTATCCCAAACATAATTCGGGCCGGTGAAAGCAGTTTGCCAGGTAGAAATGGTGTGAAATTTCTGCGGTTCGGTATCGGCACGGAAAAAACTCAGCTCGCCATTTTCGAACAAACTGTAACCGTGGCAAAAAATGGTATTGGTAATTTTTTGCTCAATGAGGTTATAAAAAAGCAGCAGGTAAGAAGTGTCTTCCGGCTTAAAATAAACGAACAGGAAATCCTCGCCATTGGGTGAAGCAATTCGCTTTTCGAAGATCATTTTCTCCTGCTTGCCTTCGAATAATTTGTGCTCGCCGGTTTGCAGGTAAAAGCCGTTGCTGAAAATAATTCCTTGGCCTTCAGGAAGCAAAATACAACTGTCTTCCAGCGCGTTAATCCGCAGCGCCTGTTGCAATTTCTGGTTGTAAACCAGGTAGCGGTATTTGTTCTCTTTGTACGGGCGAATTTTCAGCAGAATAATATTTCCCAATATGGAATAATAGATCTCACCGTCATCCAAAGTCTGGTCTTTCAGCTCAACTTCCTCGCTGTAAATTCCCTTGCCGGTGCTCGTATTATCTTCAATTTTTATGGTTAAGTCGCCGCCAATAGTCTCTACAAAAACCTTGTCTTCAATAGAAATATGCGGATGCAAACCTTCGCGATGCTGCTCGCGTGTAGTGCGTTTCCAGCTGAATTCGTATTGTTGCGGATAAGTAAATTCATGGTCGCTGCGATTATCGAGGTAAACCAGTTCACCTTTTGGCGAGAGCGTCCATTTAAAAGTTTTCACATCGTTCACCGTTTTGCCAACCTGGAAAACCATGAACAAATGCGGCCCGATCTGCGCAAACTTTATAAACCTTGTTTCGCGGAAATACTTGTATAAATTCCTGAAATCTTCGGCAAAACGCGCATCGGAAATCAGCTCAAGCCCAACATGCTGAAAATATTTTTCGGACTTCTTATATATGGAAAAAACATCCTCCAGCGCAATCTCTGTCTTAAGGCCGAAACGTACATTGTAACCAAACAGGAAAAAATCGCCCACGGGAATCATGTCCATCGGGATGCAATTGTGCTCCGTGGTAATACGTTCTGTGGCCACCAGCTTACTCTCCAGCGTACCAAAAATGCTTTTGCGCGCATCGTTCAGTTTGCCAATGCGCTGTTGCAAATCGATGCCCTGGTTCAGTAGCCTGTTGCGAATTACTTCATACGTGCCTTTCTCGAGCTGGTCTGTTGGTTGCTTTGTTTCCGGTGTTGTGGTCATGGGTGTGCGTTAAATTTCCATATATGGGTTGTGTGGAAAATGGATTGGGTTGAAATCTATTTTTCTAATTACGATTTGCTACTTCAAGAGCTTTATCGATATCCTTGAAAAAAGGATTAGATTCTACTTCCTCTTTTGAATATGATTTTATCGCTTTATCGAAAAAATATTTTCTTATTGGCAAAAGCATTTCGATGGGTTTAGCATCTCCCATCCAAAGAAAATATGAATTCTCCAGAATTAACGGTTTAAATTCATCCTTAATGACAGCGAATAAGCTTGTAAAAAAATAACTGAATGTTGGCAAACTCGGTTGATCTTTCCATTTAGTAATTTCTGTTAGGCTATTAATCAACATCTCAAACTGTTCGTAATTCCAATTATTTACATCGTTTTTTAAATCTATGAAGTCAGCTTCTTCAAACTTGCATAATTTCATTGCAAGTTGAGCATTACCTTCATGATGCCAGAAGTCACCATCAGAATATTCGTGTTTTAAAATATAATCATAAACGTCGAGTACTTTAGAATTTTTGCTTTTGGTAGCAAAGTTTAACTTATAGTTTTGCTGCCATTTAGTATACTCATCCATTTTAATTAGAATTGATTGAAAAGTTGATTCATTGCTTTGAAGTTCGGGATTCCGGCCTGCGCCGGAATGACGGTTACTGACGAGGCGCTACTAAGTTCTTTTCTAGCTTATTCCTGTTGACGAAATTGACAAGGCGCTATACAGTTCATTCGGAGATTCTCGAACAACTTACGTCATTCCGGGCTTGACCGGGAATCCCGAACATTTGAAGTGCAGACAGAACTATACAAACCAATTTTCACATTTGCATATCTTCACATCTGCACATTCAAAACTTCCATATTTCAACCCTTCAAAAAATGCTTTACACCAGCTCCAGAATATCCGTTGTATGATTCGCCATGCCAGCTTTTTTCGCGGATTCCAGCAAGTCATGAAGCGTTTTACGTGTTTCTGGACTGTCGCTGAGTTGTGTCATTTTCAGGATTAAAGTAGCGATGCTCAGGTTCTTGATATCATCAATACTTAAACCGAATTTGGTGATATGCTCCTTCAGGTTCAGCTTGATGCCGGCTTCATCCACTGGACTCAGAACAAGGTTTTTCACCTCGGTCAAAACATCGCTGCGTTTCACCATATTGTCAATAGATTTACCTTTGGTAATTGAGCCCATAATCTTCTCGAAAAACATGGTTTCACCGCCAACGATATCTATTTTCGCAGATTTCAATGCCTCGGAAATTACCTGCGCCTGCGCTTCCGCAATGCGTGATTGTATATCTATAGTAGCAAGTTCTATGGCTCTTTCTTTCTCTAAGCGCAGCTTAAATTCTTCGTGGTCTTTACCAACGCCATCCAGTTTCTTCATGGCATCTGCTTTTTCCTGGATACCTTTCGCTTCGGCAAACATTTTTTCGCCAAGCACTTTTGCTTCTACAAGGCCTTTTTTCTCATCTGCAACAGCTTTCAGCTCAATTACATTCGCATCTGCAATACCTTTTTCTTTGGCCACATTTGCTTCGAATAAGCCCTGCATCTGGTAAGCTTCGCTTTGTGCTGTGCTGGTGAGTTTAATACCTTTCGCATCAGCAATGGCTTTCAATTCTATGATATTTGCTTCCGCTTCACCTTGTTTTTCCAGGGCGATGGCTTTGGCTTCCATTACGCGCGCTTCCGCTAAGCCAGGCGCTGCAGCGTGAACCGATTCTGCATCTGCCATAATCTTGATGGCTTCCGCACGTTTGCTGGCTGTAACCTGGTCTGCTTCTGCTTCAATAAGTTTTTGTTTGGCTGCGAATTCTGCGGCTTGTCTTCCGGCATCAGCAGCTTTAATCTGCTGTACCAAAGCTTCTTCCGCCAGCATTTCCGCATTTTTAATGGCGACAGCTTTTTTACGTTCTGCCTCTGCGAATGCGCTGGTATCTTTAATTTTTTCTTCTTCCTGAACCACAGATTTCTGCACCGCAACACGCTCACGGATTACTTCCTGTATGTCTCTACGCTGCTCTTCAATGGCTTTTTCTTTGGCAATTTCAGCTAATTTTACCAAACGCTCACGCTCTGTTGCTTCCAATGCGCGGTCTTTTTCAACACGTTCTGTTTCAACAGCTTCTGTGCGTTCTTTATTTTTAGCAGCAACTATTATCTGGCGATATTTATTTTCATTCGCAACCTGAAGTTCTTCATCGGTTGTAATACGCGCTTTCTCAGATTTTAATCTTTCATTCTGCTGAACGATCATAATTTCCGCCTGCTCATGTGCTTTGATTGATGCAATTTCGCGTTTCTGCTTTTCTTCCGTTTCCGCTAATTGACGCTCGAGTTCCAACACAGCTTCTTTAGCAATTACGTTTTGCTGCGTAATGGTTTTTTCCTTTTCTCTTTCTATTTGATTGGAAAGTATTTTTTGTTTTGCCGTCAGTTCAATAATTTTCTTGATACCTTCCGCATCCAAAATATTACGCTCATTTAACGATTCCAAAGGCGTTTGCTCCAGGAAGTCAATGGCGCAGTCATCTAAAATATAACCATTTAAGTCTGTGCCAATAATTTGTAAAATCTCCGCTTTGAATTTATCGCGGCTGTTGTACAATTCCACGAAATCGAAACGTTTACCAACAGTTTTCAGGGCTTCCGAGAATTTCGCATCAAAAAGATGTTCCAGCGCAGCCTGGTCGCTGGCACGGCGGCAACCAATGGCCTGCGCAACCTGCAAAACATCTTCGCGCGTTTTATTCACCTTCACGAAGAAAGTAACTTTTATATCCGCACGCATATTGTCCATGCAAATAAGGCCTTCTTTCCCGGTACGGCCAATAATCACCGTTTTGAGGGAAATATCCATTATTTCCATTTTATGAATAACGGGAAATACAAGCATGCCGCTGAATGAAACTTTGGCATCGCCGAAGCCGGTGCGGATTAGCGCCTCGCCCTGAACGGCTCTTTTGTAGCATTTAGCAATTAATGCTACCACGCCCACAAGTACGAAGGCGAAAATGGCTGCAGTAGCCAGTGAAAGTTGTTGAAGCATAATGATTTGTGTGTTAAATTTCGTAAGGTTCTACAGTGTATATGTTTTTGTCTGAATTATAATCTATTACCAGTCCGGATTTACCTTTTTCGATCATCTTTCCGGCTGTGGTTCTTATGTTTAGCATGAGCGGCGCGCCATCTATTTTTATACTTGCCTGGCCGGTTCTGTCTTCGCTGGCGGCAATTAATACCGTGCACATTTTGCCAATTACAACTTCATCAATATCATGATCTTTGCCAAGTGCTTTAAATACTTTTATAAATGGCATAGTAAGAAATTTCGCTACAAAAAGTGATACGATAAAGTTAGGAAGCAGAAAAGCAAAAGACAGCCACACTGTGGAATTTCCAGAGTAATGATTCGCCAAAATAGACAGGATCCACATGGGCAAAATCAGGAAACTGAGGAAAACCATGAGCGGAATATGCCCGAGGTTAAAAAACGCAAGTACATTGTTAAGCACCGAAACATCAATGCCATCGCCATGCCCGTCTGCGTGCAAGTCAAGGTGGAAATCGCCGATATGAATATCAATCATCCCAACCATTACGAACACCCAGTACACTAGCATGATCATGAGCAAAAGTGTAGGCAGTAAATTTACAGGCGAGAAAGCCGCGTCCAGTAATTCCATGTTAGTTTTTTACAATGAGTGAATGAGTAATTGAGTACATGAGTAAATATTTTCCGAGATGCGAAGCAATTTTTATTTTTATATCAAAAATAGATGTTCCATCCCGAAACAGTCGGGATTGAACATCGGGCGCTTTTAAAAATGCAGCGGCGCGAAGTAATTTTTCAATTTTTCAATCTTTCAATTTTCCAATTCTTCCATATATAGTTTTGGTGAAAAATGCTTTTAGAATGAATTACTCAGTACCTCTTTCTATTTGTAAAGGTGGGTTTGGCGAAGTAATTTCAATGGCCATTTTTGCTTTTAAGGCAGCCAGTTTTCCCTGCGCCTCGATGCGTTCAATATCATCCAAAGCTTTGTCAATTTCTTCGTCTATGCTTTTACTTTCAATAGCAATTTGCCCGTAAGATTGCGCCAACGCTTCTTGCTGTGCCACTTTTTCCTTCATGCGGTTCAGTGTTGCGATAGTTCCGGAGCTATCCAATTGCGCCATTTGCTTGTTGAGATTTACTGCGGCTGAGCTCACTTTTACGCGTGCTTTCAGATCTTTCAGCTCGTCTTCCCATTTGCTTATCTGGCTTTTTAATGTATTGATATTTTCCAGCATCTGCGATTCCGATGCTTCGTATTTCTCTTTGATGGCTTTAGAATTCAGCGCAAATTTCTCTGATGCTTCTTTTTTTACCAAGGCTTCTGTGGCTAACCTGTCTGCTTCGCTGGCCGGAAGTAAGCCTTTCGCCGATTTCTGCAACAACTGCACAGCTTTGGTTTCGTACTCATTCGCACGGTTGTTGGCATCTGTAATTTCATTTTGCGTACGAATTACCATCGCTTTGATTTCCGCCAAACCATGAAGGCTTTTCTCCAGATCGGCACGCATATCGCGCAGGCTTTGCTCGGTTAATTTTATCGGATCTTCCAGGTTATCTACTGCAGCATGCGCTTCGGCCTGGCCAATTTTGAAGAGGCGTTTGAATAATGACATAATATGTTTAGTTTATAGTTGACTGGTTAAGGTTTACAAATTATGAAAAAATTTACACAAAATCGCTCATTGCATATCTGCTTTCGCGTAAAAATGCTTCAAGTCATTTGAATAAATCAAAGATACAAAAAATATGGAATTGCGGAAAAATAATTGCAATTCGCAAATTTTTAACGCGGATCAGACATAAAACCTGCAGCTGCAGCTTTTAGATTTTTTAATCTTAAAGGGATTGGGTACAGAAGGCACGTGATTGCGGATTCGCAATGTAAAAGCATTTTTCAGCTTTGCCTTATATGGATATTTTGGTTAGTGGTTACATTCGTTCAACGCACATCGGCGCCAAATTATATACAGGAATTACAAATGATGTTTTAAAATGTTTGGGAAAGTGGTGGAAATATTTTTTGCCATAGTAAATTTACATTTTGCAAAAACTGAATGTTATAGCTTCAAAGCATTTGCTTCATGAAGTATATATGGAGAAAATTTTTCGGCAGATTTACACCACCATTTTCAGATGAAGATGGCAATGAAATTCACGGCAGCATTGCAGAACTAAGGAAATTCAAAATCAATTGTGTTGACCAATGGCTGATGATTCGCGGAAAGGATAAAAGTAAGCCTGCATTGCTGTTTCTCCATGGCGGACCGGGAACAGGCGCAATATTTTATGCAAGGCATTACCAGCAAATATTGGAGGAGTATTTTGTGGTAGTGAACTGGGATCAGCGTGGCGCAGGATTATCTTACCATGCCGAAATACGAAAACAGGAAGTATCAATTGCGCAATTAATAGCTGATACTATTGAAGTTACCAGGACGATTCTGCAATACTTAAAGAAGGATAAGCTTTATCTTGTTGCCCACTCATGGGGAACATTGCTGGGAACAAAGGCTATTCAGCAGGCGCCGGAATTATATTTCGCTTATTTTGGAATCGGGCAGGTGAGTGATATGCCATCCAACGAAGTTTTAGTGTACGGAAAAATAAGAAATATTGCGCTTAGCCGAAAAGATAAGCTTGTGTTAAAGCAATTGGAAGCTGCAGGCAAGCCGCCTTTTACAGACTGGAAAAAAGCTATTTTCATACAACGAAAAATAGTGCATAAGTACAATGGCGCCATGTACAAAGGCAATGTTATGTATTTCATCACCAAAAACCTGCTTCGCGCAACTGAATATTCCTGGCTGGATAAAATCAGGTTCCTGCAGGCGCAATTGTTCAGCATCAGGCGTTTATGGAAACCATTTTCCGAATCGTCCTTATATGGAAATTCGTTGGTTTTTGAAATTCCGGTTTATTTTTTCCTCGGGAAATATGACCTGACAATTTTACCGGAACTGGCAGAAGCTTATTTCGATAAAATTACCGCACCGGAAAAGCAGAAAATATGGTTCCGGCAATCTGCACATTTCATTCCCATGGAAGAAGTGGAAAAATACCAGCAGGAAATTATCAGGCTGGCAAACCTGGAAGCATAAAGCCCTGCAATGCAGAATTACAAGGCTTTATGTAAACAAATGGTTATTAATAAACTGTAAACACTTTACCGTTGATAATTCGTTTATAATCCCAGCCATCGCCTTTTACATTTACTGCGCTGATGATAACCATATCGCCGGGTTTTACCTGTAATAAGCGCGCTTTTATGCTTGGCGTAAACGTATTACCATTTACAGATTCTATAAAAGCGTTCCCGTTTTTGGGCGCATGCACAAAAGTATAAGAAGTTACTTTCAGCTTCAGCCCGTCGAAAGCGAAATCTTCTCCAAAACCAGCGCGAACCTGCTTGTACGCCGCTAATTGCCCGCGGCTTATTCTGTCGGTTGTATTGGTGCCGGTTAAATCAAGCGCGTCTTTCTGCTGCACCTCCGGACTGGTGAAGGAGCAAAAAACTGCGATTACAAAAACAGGAACCAGCCATTGAAATGTTATGATTTTCATATTGTTTAAGTTTTGGTTACCTGTTTATAACTCGGTAAATATGATTTTAGTATAAATCTAACCTCGATACAAAGCATTTTCCGGAAGCTTTATATATGCAGAATGCCATAAATTTAAAATTTTAACGGTTTATCATTGAAGACAGAATGGTTTGAGCACAAAATAAGTATCCAAACGGGACCTGGGAATTAGAGGTGAATCTGAGAATTGTTACAAGCGTCCGAGACGCGGAACTCATCCGCACGCGTTAGGAAACGCGCGCGAGCTGCCTTCGGATTGTTTCTATTTGTTTGAGCTAGCCTGAGCGTTTTTTTTGCCTGTTATAAAAAGTAAAACAAACATTGCCCATTAGTTTTTCCTATCGTAGCGGCTGGCCAGTCGTAGAGGCTCGCGCGCGTTTCCCAACGCGTGCGGATGAGTTCCGGGTTTCCAAACGCCAAACATTTCTTAACCAGATTATTTTACATGAAAGCATTTCTGGAAAGTATATTATATGGATTTTTAGCAACGAATTTATTTGCACATCGATCTTTACCGAATTCACGTTATCCATTAAAATACCATTAAATTAAGCCGGAACAATATCATTTGCAACAACAACGGTATAATTTGTGCTGTTTTAACCCAATAAACAATTTAAACAGAAACCAAAATCAAAAACAGTGAAAAACAGGCCAAATTTTTATATACGATTGCTGAGCCTTTTCACTGCGCTGTATATGCTCAATATCAGCGTAAACACTATAGATTCAACACTTTATGGCTTTACCCATTCCGATGCTTATACCCATGAGCAGAACGAGGTGGAAAGCCTTGTAGAGCTTGTGCTTGAAAGTACAAACCTGGATGCCGATGCCATACCCGAAGGTACCGAGCAGGAGCCGGAAAGCAAGCAGCCCGTAAAAAAAATAGATTTCTATACTGGTTTTCGTGCCGGGCAGCCTCAATTGCAGTATTACCAGCCGGTTTTATCACAGGTTTGTTTCCTTAAGCAGCAATATACCAATTACATAGGTTCGCTTAATTCTCCCCCGCCCGAAGCATAACACATTTTCTTCCGCTTTATTTTTTCACGATCTTAGGCCATTAAATAATTAGGGCATTTTTTACAATAGCCATATATGCGTGCGGCTATGCGTATTGCTGCTTTGCCAAAGCATTTAATTATCGGCCCAAAGTTCATTTTTTCCCAGATACCGATTTTTACGTTTTTCAAGAACCAACCATGAATTTTAAATTTATAATGAGGAGATTAATATTTACCTGCATTGCGCTTATTTTTACAACAGCTGTATTCGCACAAACCGATTCTACCACCATAAAAAAGAAAAAAAGAGACAAAAAATATATTATTGAAGTGCAGGAACACCAGGAACCCGACAAAGTACTGCACGCCGAACCTTTGTATATTGACCTTATCCGCGACCTTGGCGCACGCAAAGGCGAAAGCGAATGGAATATTGGCATGGGAATTACTGATAATCTTAATTACGATCATTACGAGGCGCTTGTGGAATATGAGTGGGCGCCGGTAAACCGCCTGGGCCTGGAAATTGAGCTTCCTTTTACCTTTTATACACCAAACTCAAAAGACCGCCCGAACAGCCTGCCATCGCACCGGCTGGAATCTATAAAAACAGCGGCGCAATGGAGCTTTTTTGTTTCACAGAAATGGAACACCACGCTGGCGCTTGGTTATATTAATGAGCTTGTTTTAACCGATATAGATAAAATCACCACAACGCCTATGCTGCAGGGTAACATATACAACCCGTTTTTTGTGGGCGCAAAACGCTGGGGAAATAATTTCCATACGCTTATTTATACCGGGCCGCATATTGCGCAAACATTCGGCAGCAGCCACCTGCATTACGCGTACCATATAAACAGCAACTTTCATTATATGATCACCGGCACGCGCAATTTTATCGGTGTCGAGTTCAATAAAGAAATTGATGAGCACGACTTTAAAATGACAATACGCCCGCAAATGCGTGTAAGCCTTGCCGATAACCTGATTGTTGGCATTGTGGCCGGCGTACCGGTTAGCCGCCAGAATGATCGTTTAAGCTCATTTGTACGACTGATCTACGAGCCTAAACATACGCATTAGCAGATTTATATACAGCGAGATGTGAAAAATCAACTTCATATAAATGAAATTAGTTTGTTGCAATTTTGCAGAAAAAAAGATTTAAGTTTTTATAATGTGAACCTGGAAATTAAATAATTGATTTACAGTACACTAATCTAACTTTCCATATCTGTTTATACTGAAAAATGCTTTGGTTTGGAAATTCAGTCGCTTGGCTCCAGCCGAGTGACAAGTATCACCAGGCCTCTGGCCAAAAAAATTCACAAAATGCCAGAAGCCTAAGCCTATCAGTTACTCGGCTGCAGCGGAGCGACTGGCAGACAACTAACTGGAATGTTTTTTTAGCAAGGTAATTACTGGGCTCACGTTTTTACAGTAATACCAATTTAGCATGAATGGTACGCGTTAGAAAAGTGTCTTGTGAGCCACAGGTCACGAAGTTTCGTAGCGATATCCCTGGTTTCGTGGCACACAAACCAGCATTATCTAGTAGAAAACAAAAAAGGCTTCAGCACAAAACTGAAGCCTTTATATTGAATAAAGAAGTAAAACCAAAAACCAACTATTGCTTACTAAAAGTAGATGCATAGATAAAGCCATCGGCAGACTGTACCTGTAAAATATACAGACCTTTATCTATTGCTGTTGTGTTCAGCTCGGCAGTTTTACTGTAAGCAGGATAGTTCAGCTGAAGCATTTTCTGGCCCTGCATATTATAAACCGTGAAAATTAAGGCTGCATTGTTCATGTTTCCCGGCAGCTGAATATTCAGCCTGTCATTTACAGGATTTGGATATAATTTTACCTGATCAGAGATTCTCTTTTTCGCGCTTCCGGTGGCCATAAACTCAACTGTAACAGGCTGGCAAATTTCAGCTTCGCAATTATTGGCTGTATCCTTTACCTTTAAGCAAACAGTGTATATGCCGGGCAATGTGTACACTTTGGCAGGGTTCTCCAGCTGGCTTGTTGTGCCATCCCCCAAATCCCAATGGCTTGTAAAACCCGCATTAGTCACTGATTTGTTGATAAAGGAAATTTGCGGACCTTTATTAGTGAAAGTATAATTTGCCTGGCAACCCCAGGTTTTTATTTTTATCTCCTTACAAATCCTGTCATGACATGTGCCGGCAGAATCCCAAACATCGAGGCAAATGGTATAATAACCGCTTGCATAATAAGTATAAACAAATTTCTTACGCATGGCAGTATCACCAGATCCCGTATTAAAAACGAGTTTGTAAGGCCCGTTTACTACAGATGTATCGGTAACTTCCACGGTACTGTCATTAATATATTTCACGGTAAACTGCGCTTTGCATTGCGCCTTCGCCTGCTGATTGCTCATGGCAAATGTGAAGAGGAATAAGATGACAAAAGCTATGCAGTTGCTTTGCAAGGTTGTGGTTTTTGTTTGCGGCTTCATGTTGTTGGTTTTTAATATGATAAAGACGGAAACACAATCCCCTAAGTTGCCTGTACTTTTCACTGCCAAAGCATTTTTTAGCCACCACATATATGGAAAACTGAGAGAAATTTTGAATGATGAATGATGAATTTTAAATGATTTTCTGAGAACATCGGGTTGAAATTCGTTACAATAGAATCGGCGGTCCCTCCGGTACTGGTTTCAGCACTACGAAAAAGTCCTGTAAGGACGACCAATTTTGTAGAGACGGAATTCATTCCATCCTAAAAGTAAAAATACACAGGCAATTAATATATTTGCATACCACTTAAACCAATCAAACCAACATGAAAACCAGCAAAATACAGGCTTCCGTTTTAGCATTTTTATTCTGCTTCCTCACCATAAACCTAGAAGCCCAAACCGCACTGGATAATTACATTACCGGGCAAATGAAAACCAACAATATTCCAGGTCTGGCGGCATGTATTATAAAAGATGGAAAACTGGCCTGGACGAAAGGTTACGGCTGGGCGAATTTAGATGAGAAGAAACCTGTAACGCCAAATACTATTTTCATGCTGGCATCGGTTTCCAAACCATTTACTTCTGCGGCTTTAATGAAACTGTACGAGGCAGGAAAATTCGGGCTTGATGATTCTATCAATACTTTTCTGCCTTATAAAGTACATCACCCCAAATTTAAAAGCACGCCCATTACTTTCAGGCACCTGCTTACCCATACCAGCGGCATACGGGATAACTGGGATGTAATGATACCCAATTACGTAAATGGCGATTCGCCGATTCCGCTGGGCGAGTTTCTGCAGGATTATTTAACGCCGGCAGGAAAACACTACGATGAAGCGAAGCATTTTTCTGCCAGCGCGCCGGGAACAAAAGCCGAATATTCCAACATCGGCACGGCGCTGATCGGTTACCTGGTAGAAACCATTTCCGGGCAGCCTTTCGACCAATACAGCAAGGAAAAGATATTTACAGAGTTGTGCATGAGCCATACCGCCTGGAAACTCGCCGCGCTGGATACAACCAATATTGCGCGGCCTTATGGTTACGAGAACGGCGCATTTTACGACTATGGCTTATATGGTTACCCCGATTATCCCGATGGACAGCTGCGCAGCTCTGTGATTGATGTCGCACGGTTTATGTTCGCGCATATCAACAATGGCCTGTACGATAATAAACAATTCCTGCAGGAAGCAACCGTAAACGAAATATTCACGCCGCAAATACCAGCTATAGATTCAAAACAGGGCTTGATATGGTCTAAACTGATCAGCGGCGGAAGAACATTCTGGTTTCATAACGGGGGCGATTTTGGCGTAGGAACCATGATGCTTTTTGACCCGCAAAAGAAAACCGGCGTGGTGATCTTAACCAACAGTGAAGGCAAATATAATTTAATTTTAAACAGGCTCATACAGGTTTCAGATACCATCGGCACAACCAAGGCGCCGGCCATAGGCTGCCAGTTGCAGCACACCGCTTTGGCAGAAAATACGGCAACCCTGCGTACAACGGTTTACCCCAACCCGGCCAGCCACAACCTGTTTTTACAGCTCCACCACAATACGCAATCTCCTATAAACATACGCCTGTTTAGCAGCAACGGCAGCGAAATAAAAAATATCCGCTTTCACGCAAGCCATGCAGGCACTTACAATACCGATGTTTCCGGGCTCCCTGCAGGGCTGTATATTTTGCAGATATCGGCACAGGGCGCAATAAGCAACAATAAAGTAATTATAGAATAAATTCCTCGCGCGGCAGGCGGTAAAATAAGGAGTTTTCAGCGCAAAAGGCAGACATCACTTTTTACTTGTAACTGATCACTGTACAAAGCATTTTTCAGCCATGGCATATATGGCGAAGCCAATTTTTAATTTTTAATTGATAATTTTTAATTGACTTTTTGGGCGTGCCCCTGCGGGTCAGGCTGTCCGCTTTTACTCCTCGCTATCGCTGCGGGGTAACCGCTTCCATCCTTCACGCAGTTATAGATGTGAGACTTTTTCTATATTCTATTATTTCCTTAGCTCGATCAGGTATCATTTTTTCTTCCTCTTTAACATCACGAATATACCTAGTTCCATTATTTATTACTAAATGATAACCATGATATTGATTACTAGCATTTTCATATTCATACCATATATAACAGCTATGTAAACCATCAAAATTAACTAGATCTTTTGATTCCTTTTGGTCTCCAACAGCATCCACCAACAATTCTTCAGCATTTTTTTTACCTGCAAGTCCATTAATCAAAGGTGATTTCCCATTTCTATATTCGGGATGAGTTTCAACATGTCTATTATCATCAAAATTATAGTTTCTTTTTAATCTTTTGGTCTTAAACCACTCTTCTAAATCACTAAAGTTTTTAACTACTTCAAAAGCAGTTAACATTGGCGCACCAAACCTATTATCTTTTATTATATAAATATATTTATTAGTGTGTTTATGTCCAACGGATATTAGAAGACAAAATTCAAGATCTTTATTTACTATCTGAAAAGTACATTCAGCGACTTCTTTAAATATGGCAGGGAAATCATCATTTGAGCATCGATTTTCCGGAACCCATTCTCTATAGTAAAATATGTCTTCATTTAATTCATGTCTTTGGTAATCTTTCCAGTTGCGTACATCATTATTAAATAAAAGAAGACGAATAATATCCTTTAAACTCAACGTATCATAAAACTCTTCATAGGCTTCTAATTCATCTAAAAAAACTTCTAGTGATAAATTATCATAATAAACTATTGCTCCTCTCTCACAATCTGCTCTATTAATGAGCATTTTAACATCTTTAATAAAATTATCTTTTTTATCTGCAGAATTTATTAATTCTTCAATATTATCTGGAAATTTTATATATAAATAAAAAGTGTTCATTAATTTATTCATTAAATAAGAGAGCTTAAGTCTTTGCTCATTTGATCAAAAAAGCCTAAAGGTCTATTATTTAACCTAATCCTCTCATTAATTTCTATTTCAGTATATACAGTTGAATGTGTCTGTTCTTCCCTATCAAAATGATATATTTTTACATTATTTCTGTTAATTCCTTTACCATTATTCTCAAACTTTTTACATTGAACTAATATTCCATTTATAATATGATCTGAATGTGTTTCAACAATAATTTGAATACCAGCTTGAGCACCTAAACATAATAATTCAGCTAATTTGGCTTGACCATAAGGATGAATATGTGCTTCAGGATTCTCAATAAATAAAATTGCACCAGGGCTAGAAGCTAAAACTGAAACGATCACTGGAAGAGAATAAGAAAGGCCAAATCCAACATTTTTTGCCGAGAATTTATCTGTAGTTCCATATTTCTCTGTATCAAATGAATATCTGATCTCATAGTTTTCTCCTACCGTATTAGGATTTACATTTACTCCTTTGCTAATCTCTCTTTCCCAAGCAGTAGTTTGACTTAATAAAAATTCATCGGGCTCATCATTATGTCTTAAACTCTCAATGACTTTTAAGCTTTTTCCATATTTCACCAAATACTGAGCTACTAGTTCACCTTTACCTTCTTTTAGCGAGATTTGCCTAAGAACTTCTACTTCATAATCATTTGTGGTATACTCCGAATTTCTACTTGCACTTATGTATTGAAAATTTGGTGAAAACAATGGCAGATCTTCATAACCTTCACTATCAATAAGATCATTAACACGCCGCAAATATGTTGACTCCCTAGAGGTTTCGAAGATCCAAGAATGTTCACCTTGCGATCCTGACAAAACAAAAGCAATTTCATCACCCTCATCTTTATCAGCGTACTGATATAGCGCATCTTTTGTTTTACCAATATAGCATAGTGGATCATTTAAATCCAAAATTTCATTTAATCTTTTCTTCAAATCCGTTTGCCGCAGAAGAAGTAATGCTTGGATAAGTGAAGATTTTCCGGCCCCGTTTTGTCCACTTAGAACAGTAAGATTTCCTAATGTTAATTCTGTATTCTTATGAGATTTGAAATTCTTTACTCTGAGTCTATTAATCATTTTCTAAAGTTTGCTTTATAATTTTCTCAATATCTCTGAATCTTTGATCAACGGATTCTTTCTGAGCTGTACCTTGAGTTATTGATCTTAAAAACTTACCATCTTGTCTGTTATGTAACTCCATCAAATATTTCTTAAAAATATCTTTTCTCAGGCGTAAAATATTTCTTTCATTTTGAGACAATTTGGCGAAATTCACGCTTAATACTTCAAAAAGGGCCTTATTTATTGGTTTTCTGCTATCTGATAAATTAAATCTTTTTCTAAAAGCATCATCTCCAAAAATATCCTTTGCTAAATTCATTGCTTCACGAAAGTTATTTTTTAGTTCATCAATTTCGTATTTAGATAAATCTCTAATTTTGCTCATTCCCCTATTTAAAAAAGTATCTAAATCAGGTTCATATTCTGTATATGGAATCAGATAAAAAGAAACAAAACGAGTTGCAAAATCTCTATCCTCCATTCTAAAGGACCCTATTTTATCGCCAGTTGCTTCTTTAAAAGCAATACCTTCAGGTGTCGCTTTTAATTCTATAACAGTTTCATTATCATCAATTTCTTCACTTTTACTACGTACTAACTCGGCAACCAGTTCGGATGGTGTCCCTTGATTTATTGCATGCCTGATTTCTTGCTGGGTTAAAACTAAACCTCCAGTATTTACCCTTTTAAAAATATTAAATTTAACCTCATCTGGAGTATCCTTTTCAATTACATACGTTATAATAGGGAACGTTTTAATTCTTCGACTATATAAGTTTGGCAATTGATCAAAAGAAAAATTATTATATTCTTTCAGGTATTCCAAATCTCTTAAAATAAGCGATTTATCAATCGCAAAATTTTTTATTGTACTTATTCTTTGTAAACCATCAATAACTTCAAGCGAATTCTCTTCACGTTCGTTAAAATAAAATGCAGGAATAGGCAATCTGAGTAATAAAGACTCAATAAACCGACTTTGTTTTTTTTCATCCCAAAGGTTTGGATGTCTTTGAAATTCTGTGTCTAAATTTATTATTTTATCTTCTAAGTCTTGAATAATCTGTCCAATTGTTGACGGTATAGTTCGAACCTTTATTTTGTTTGGATCAAAGGGCATTTTAAACTCCACTTCATTTTCGACTTCTTTCTCAATTGTAATATCAGAGTCAACTACATTTAATTTCAGATAATACTTAAATGTAGAATTATTTTGAAGCTTTAGAATATCTAAATATGAAACAACTGGTAGTGCCAGTTCACGAATTAATTTATACCCTGCACCATCTGAATTTACATATACCCTTGGGCCAGCAATTTGATCTTGGTCAATAAATTTAAAATCAATCCTTTCTGGTAATTCTTTTACTTTATTTAAACGTTGTAACCAAAGTTTTGGCAAACTCTCTTTTTCTCTATAGTTTTGAAATGGTTCAAAATATTCTGTCCTGATCTCACTCATAAATCTAAGAAGATCTTCTTTCAAAAGAAAACAATCAACTTTGAAACCTCTTTCGCCGAAAAAAGATCTTAATGTTGAGTCATTCTGCCCTACGTATAACTTTGCCTCTCCGTTACCTCCACCCATTTTATTTGATGGTAAGACAAAAGAATCGGCAATTGTAATTCTTTCTTTCTTATCAACAATACTATATTGAATACCCTGAATATTTATTTCTTGCATTATTTTCCAAATTGGGTAATGTCCATTTGCTTTAACAAAGCTATTAAAACATCAACAACTATACTATTACCGGCTTGCCTATACATTTGTGTATCGCTTACAGCAATTTTAAAATCATCTCTGAAACCCATTAATCTTAGACATTCGCGCGGAGTTAATTTTCTGATTCTTCCTTTATGCGTTACATAATTATCAACTCCAGCCCTATGCATTTTGTGCATAGTCTGTAAAAGAGGCCTGGCAATTTCTAAATCTGTTTTAACACTTGTTTTAAAATTTTTCGTACCATTTTTTAGAACATAGGTTTTTACCTTTTCAGAAAGATAATATTTCTCTTCAACAGTGCCAATATCAAAGACAAACTCGTTAAAATCGTTATCATCCGCATCTTCATAGATAAAATCACCATGCCAGTTAAACTGCTGGTTGGCTTTTTGGCAAAGCATTACTTCACCATTTATCTGCGTATATCGTTTTTGCTTATTTTTTGAACTTGTAACAAACTTCACTCCTTTTTCTTTAAGATAATATTTAGATTCTATAAAATCTTCAAGAAAATCCTGCATAGAATACTCTAGTTGAATTTTTTTGGGAAACTCAAATTTTATATTCGGATCTTTAAAGCCCACTACAAAAACCCTTTCACGATGTTGAGGGATCCCATAATCTTTACTGTTTAAAATATCTGAGAAAATATTATATTTAAGTTCATTAAATACATCTTGAACTACCTGCCATGTTTTACCTCCGTCATGATTCATTAAGCCTTTAACATTCTCAAAAATAAATACTTTGGGCTGTGTTTCTGAAACAATTCGTGCAAAATCATAAAATAATGTACCTCTTATATCTTCTAGGCCTAACCTTTTACCAACCATTGAAAAAGCCTGACAAGGGCTACCGCCAACAATGATATCAACTTTTCCTTCGTACTTTTTGGCATTAAATTTAGTCACATCATCATACCAATCAATTGGTGATATATTATAGTTTGCAAAATAATTTTCTTTGACAAAACGATCTATATCACTAGCAAAAACTATAGAATGTTTTAACTTTAATCTATTTAAAGCATGCTCTACGGCACCAATCCCACTAAATAAAGTCCCTATTCTTATTTCAGCTTCAGGATTAGAAAACACTTTGTCTCTCCAGTCTTCTTGCTCACTTATATTCTTAACTTTATATTTAGATTTATTTTCTGACATCTTCTATTAGACTTTCTTTAAAACTATCATTTTTAATTTGACACTCCCAAACTACAATTATCTTATATCCAAGCTGTTTTAAAGTTTCTTGAGTCTTTTTATCATTTGAAATGTTTTTTTCGATTTTTGCCTTCCACCACTCATGTCTTGTAGATGGAAGTTTAAAATATTTACAATGCTCATGTCCATGCCAAAAACATCCTTGCACAAAAATTATTGTTCTATACTTAGGTAATACAATATCTGGTTTTCCGGGAAGTTTTTTATCATGAATACGGAATCTAAAACCATGTGAAAAAAGAAATTTTCTCACTTTGATTTCCGGTTTTGTATTCTTCCCCTTGATTTGGCTCATATTATAGCTGCGCGTCGCCTTATCATGAATATCAACCATAATACAAAGGTACAAATTAAGCCATCTATAAATATTTAAATTTTCATCATAAAGTGGACTATTAAAACACCACATAAATTAATGAATATAGGTTTCCATATAGGCATAGCGCCAAAAATGCTTCGGGTAGCCAAAGGTTGTTTGCCGTTTCGGTGCTTTTCGCTCCCGCATTCCGCAAATTTGAAGTATTTTTGAGTATTTTATATATGGCGCTCGCGGAAACACAACACCTCAAACTGTACAAATCATCGGCCGGCAGCGGCAAAACCTTTACGCTGGTAAAAGAGTACCTCAAAATATGCCTGCCGCAGCCGGAGAAGTTCAGGCGCGTAGTGGCCATTACCTTTACCAATGCGGCCGCCAGCGAAATGAAGGAGCGCATTGTAAGCAAGCTGGAGCAGCTGGCCATGCACGAGGATCTGCCGTATGAGCAAATGCTTCTCAACGAAGGACTTACACAGGCACATATTAACAATGCCGCCAGATTGCTAGAGGAGATCTTGTACAATTATGCCGATTTCCACATCAGCACCATTGATAGTTTTTTCCATAAAATACTGCGCGCTTTCAGCAAGGAGCTGAACCTGCCCATGAATTTCGATATCTTCCTGGATACGCAGGAAGCGTTGGATTATGCCGTAGATAATTTCCTGTACCGCAGCCACATGCATGCCGATGTGCATCGTGTATTGGTAGCGTATGTGCGCGAGCGGATCGAGCAGGGAAGTTCATGGAACGTGCGCAGCAACCTCAGCCGCATGGCGCAGGAACTGGTAAAGGACAACAGCATTTTACAGGGCGAAACGGACCTTGCCGAAATTGCCGCTTTTATAGATGAGCTTCGCGCGCTGATTGCCCAATTCGAGAACCGGATGGATGCGCTTGGCCGCAAAGCTTTGCAGCAAATAGATGAATACGGGCTTTGTGTAGATGATTTTAAATACAAAGGCAGCGGCCCGGCAGGTCATTTCCAGAACATCCTGAAAAACAGGAAAAAATACCCGCCCGGTGTGCGATTTACACGCGGATTATCGGAAAGCGCCGAGTGGCTGAATGCCAAAGCGCTCAATGCGCGCCAATGCGAGGAAGCCATAGAAACTTTCCTCATGCCCATTGCCAATGAGATATTTAATTTATACACAGCCGATTACCCGAAATATATTTCCGCCAAAGAAGTGCTGCGCAACATCTACACTTTCGCGGTGTACGATGAGCTGAACAAGCTGCTGACCGAATACCGTACGGAGAATGATGTGATACTGGTTTCCGATTTTACGAAGATCATTGCCAAACACATCATCAACGAAGATATTTCTTTTATTTACAGCAAGATAGGCGCACGCTACGATCATTTTTTGATTGATGAATTCCAGGATACGAGCAGTTTGCAATGGCTGGGTTTGCGCCCACTGGTGGAAAATGCCGTTTCGCAGGGTTCTAACTGTCTTTTGGTCGGCGACAGCAAACAGGCTATTTACCGCTGGCGCGGCGGCGAGGTGGAATTGATTGAAAAACAGATCAGCGAGCGCGATTTTCCTGAACAGGTTTCGCGGCTTACGCTGGCGCAGAATTTCCGCTCCAAAACCGAGGTCATCCATTTCAATAACCGATTTTTCAAAAGCATTAAAGCATTATTTGCCAAAGACATATATGAGTACAAGCTTTTAGGGCAGATCTTTGAGGATGTAGAACAGCAGGTCGGCTCTAAAAAAGCGGAAGGCGGCTATGTGGAAGTACAGTTTTTTGCGAAGGAAGGTCGCGGCAAGGAAAGCTACAACGCCAAAGCCCGTCAATATTTGCTGGATAGCATTCAAAATTGTTTGCAAAGTGGTTATAGCCTGAAAGATATAAGTGTTTTGGTGCGCGATAAAAAAGATGCCAATGAAGTAGCCAGAACACTTTTCAAGGAAAATATTGCCTTCATTACGCAGGATTCTTTAAGTGTGGACCACTCTCCTGCTGTCCGCCTGCTTTTTAGTTTGCTATTTTTCCTTAACGATCCGCGGAATGATCTCGCCAAAACACAGATCACTTTCCTGTATTTAACTTATTTCGAAAAGCCGGAAACCGAAGTAACTTTCAGTGAATTATTAAATGATTTTACGCGCCACGATGATGGTTTGTACGCGCGTGTTTTACCTACCGATTTCACCAAACACATTTTCGAGCTCAGCCTTTTGCCTTTGTACGAACTGGTGGAAGAATTGGTGCGCATTTTCCGTTTGAATCGTGAGCCGGATGCGTATTTGCAGCGTTTCCAGGATGTGGTTTTAGAATATGCCCTAACCAAAAACCAGAGCATAAAAGGTTTCCTGGATTGGTGGCAGGCCGGCCGCTACACCGTTGTTTTACCTGAAGACCAGGATGCAGTGCAAATCATGACCATTCATAAATCGAAAGGCCTGGAATTTCCTGTCGTGATAATGCCGTTTTGTAACTGGGA
Source organism: Bacteroidota bacterium (assembly GCA_036846145.1). Lineage (GTDB taxonomy): Bacteria > Bacteroidota > Bacteroidia > CAILMK01 > CAILMK01 > DAIUCM01. Next base: position 29,804 of record DAIUCM010000005.1, on the reverse strand, counting down.
ATTCAGCAGCAGCCGCAACACCAACATCCTTTGGGTAGAACCGGAAGAAGCTCCATTTAACCGTTTCACCCGCTTACCCATAAACCATTCCAAAAACCTCGCAGAAAGTACTTTCGCCGCCGATTTTGAACGTGAAGAAGCTTTAATTTCTATTGATAACCTGAACCTTTTATACGTCGCTTTCACCCGCGCCCGCGAAAGGCTCCTCATTTCTACGCACATTCATAAATCCGAATCGGAAGGCATAAAAAACATCGCCCAACTGCTTGCTACTGTTTTATTGCCCAACGAAAAACTAACCGAAGAGCGCGTTCTCCAGTTCGGCGAACCAGCTGTTCATCATTCTGAAATAGTCCTAAATTCCACTGCAGAATACCTCGAATTACCGGAATATCCTGTTTACGCATGGCGTGCAGAAATAGACCTGGAAAAGCTATATAACGATGACGCCGAAAATACTTTAGCCCACGATATTCTATTATCAAATCTCCCTTCTGAAGCCAATCTTTTTACATATATAGAATCCTCAGAAAGTGCTCTGGGCGCCGTAGCCAATTTGTTGTTGTACCAGAAAAATGATCCTGCTATTGGTAAAACCCTACTCATACCCGGTTTCGGCAACTTTAATCCTCTAAAAGCTTTTTCTTTTAATAATGAAATTTATTTGTTGCATGCTGTGAATGATGCTTTTGCTGAGGAAGATGTTTTGGTTGCTTATAGGAAGTATGCTGAGTTTTTGGCTTTGAAAAGCGGAGGTAAAGTGAAGGCTTATTTGCTGGATTTGGGTGGGAAGAAGTTGGAGTTATTCTTTGAGGCTTAAGAACTGTTGCATTTTCAAAACTTGGTATTTGTTGTTTAATTCTGTTAATACTGTACATAGCTTCGATGTTGGGGATTCCGGGTCAAGCCCGGAATGACGGTTAAGGACGAGGCGCTATTCAGACCATTCGAAGTTCCTCGAACAACTTACGTCATTCCGGGCTTGACCCGGAATCCCCCGATTCGAAGGAATAAAATCACAACCCAGAAGAAGTAACGCACAACTAAATCATCCTTCAAGAAGGCAATTCAAATCAACATTCAATAAAACCCATTATCTATCAACGTATGGAAAGCGGCGGATGCATCTATATACTCACAAACAAACATCACACAGTTTTATACATCGGCGTAACCTCTGATTTACAAACACGCAATCAAGAACGCAAATCCAAAATTTACCCAAACTCCTTTACATCAAAATTCAACTGCACTAAACTGGTCTATTACGAATGCTTCCATTCAATCGAAGAAGCAATTGCCAGAGAAAAACAATTGAAAAGCTGGAAACGCGAATGGAAGGACGAACTAATAATTAAAACCAATCCTGAATGGAAAGATTTATCAAATGATGTTTTGAATTGGTAGCAAAGGTAGATTCTAAAACCATATCCCCAAACCCTGAAAAATGCTTTAATTATCCTTAAATTCGCCACCGAAAGCAGCCCATATATTCTGTATGTCGAAAAAGATAATTATTGCCATTGACGGTTTCTCTTCCTGCGGCAAAAGCACGCTCGCTAAAGACCTTGCCAAAAAGTTGGGATACAGGTATATAGACACGGGCGCCATGTACAGGGCTGTAACGTATTATTTCGAGGAAAATGATGTGAATATCAAAGAACATGAAGCTGTAGAAAAAGCCCTGAAGGATATTTCCATAGATTTCGATTACGATGAAAACACAGGCAAGCAGATCACGATTCTGAATGGCTACAGTGTAGAAAAAGAAATACGAAGTCCTGAAATTTCCAACAAAGTAAGTCCTGTGGCAGCTATTAAAGAAGTTCGTAGTTTTTTAGTAGCGCAGCAGCAGAAAATGGGTGATAATAAAGGTATTGTGATGGATGGCCGCGATATTGGAACTGTTGTTTTCCCACAGGCTGAGTTAAAATTGTTTATGACTGCCGATGAAGATATTCGCATTGAGCGCCGCTACGATGAACTGAAAGCCAATGGTGAAAATATTGATCTTGAAGACGTCCGCGAGAACATTAAACGCCGCGATTACATTGATACACACCGGGAAGAAAGCCCATTGAAACAGGCGGATGACGCCATTGTGCTTAATAACAGCAACTTAACGCCACAAGAACAGTTGCTGCTGGTGTACGAAATGGTGCAAAAAAAAGTAAAAGAATAAAAATGGAGAAACTTGTTTTTTCGCAGGATCTGTTCCAGGATTTAACCTTGCTTTTGCAGAAAGGCAACTTCACATCTACATATATACTCACCGACAGAAATACTTTCATCCATTGTTTGCCGCTGATTCCGCAGGAGTTACAGGATACTGCAACGCTTATTTCAGTGCCCGCCGGTGAAGAAAGCAAAAACCTGCAGAACGCAGAAAAGATCTGGAACCAGTTGCTTGAAAAAGAAACAGACAGGAACGCTGTTTTAATAAATTTAGGTGGCGGAATGGTTACAGATCTGGGAAGTTTCGCGGCATCAACTTATAAACGCGGCATCAGCTACATCAATATTCCAACAACACTTTTAGGAATGGTAGATGCAGCTATTGGTGGAAAAACAGGGATTAATTTCGGCGAGGTGAAAAACGCCATCGGTACTTTCGCGCAGCCACATTCCATCATTTTCCACACGCCGTTTTTATACACTTTGCCCGAGCGGGAATTGCGTTCCGGATATGCGGAAGTGATAAAATATGCGTTAATTTCCGATGCGGAACTCTGGGAAAACCTGAAGATCATTTTCAATCCGCAACAACTGATTTTACAACCGGAAATTCTGCAAACCTGCATGAAGATCAAGCAACAGATTACGGATACCGACCCGACCGAAAAAAACATCCGAAAAATACTCAATTTCGGCCATACCGTTGGGCATGGGTTGGAAAGTTTCTCGATGCAGCACGATGAAGAACCTTTGCATCACGGTGAAGCGGTAGCCATGGGCATGATTGCTGAAGCATATCTTTCGCACATCATCAACGGAATGCCGCTGGAGCAAATGCAGTCAGTTGTAGATTATATTCTGAAATTCTTTAAACCATACGAGATTTCTGAAGCGGATTACGAAGAACTTTTTGCCCTGATGCGGAACGATAAAAAGAACTCACGAGGTAATTTCCGACTGGTGTTGCTGGATAAAATCGGAAAAGCTGTTTTTGATGTTCCATGCTCGGAAAATGAGGTTCGCAAAGCATTGGATTTTTACCGCAGCCTGATATGAAATGGCTTCGAATCGTAAAAACTCCTGAAAAACTCAGCGGATTTGTACGTTTACAGGCCTCAAAAAGCATCAGCAACCGCGCCTTAATTATACAGGCTTTATGCAGTGAAAAATTCCCGATTCACAATCTTTCCATGGCAGATGATACTTTGCTATTAAAAGCCATTTTAGAATCAGACGAAGAGGAATTATATATCAAAAATGCAGGAACAGCCATGCGGTTTCTCACGGCTTATTTTGCGCAAAAGCCCGGTGATATTTACCTCAGCGGCAGCCAGAGAATGCACGAAAGGCCCATTTCACCATTGGTAGATGCATTACGTAAACTCGGCGCGCAAATAGAATATACGGGGAAGGAAAATTACCCGCCGCTGCACATTACAGGCACAAAATTATCCGGTGGAGAAATTGGGTTATCTGCATCACAAAGCAGCCAGTTCGCAAGCGCCATTTTGCTGATTGCTCCTACCCTTTCATCGACATTAAAAATAGTTTTGGAAGGTGAAATTGTTTCTGCGCCGTATCTGGATCTAACGTTAAAAATGCTTTCCTATTTTGGCATCAAATATTCACGCGATAGGAATTCCATATATATAGAACCGCAAAAATACCTAGCTAAACCTTTCCAGGTAGAAAATGACTGGTCTTCCGCTTCTTACTGGTACGCTTTGGCTACCGTTTTACAGGAATCACAAATAGATTTTCATAACCTGTTTGAAGACAGTTACCAGGGCGATTCCATCCTACAAAAATTCATGCAACATTTCTGGATTGAAACAACTTTTGGAAGTACAGTTTGTACAATTTCAAATTATTCTGAAAATGCAAAACAAACAATTTTCGAAGCTGATTTTATAGATTATCCGGACCTAATTCCAACTTTCATAACTTTATGTTGCGCGAAACAAATTCCATTCAACATTACAGGCACAAAAACGCTGAAATACAAGGAAAGCCATCGTGCAGAAGTATTGAAAACGGAACTGGCGAAATTGGGATTTGAAATTGAAATCACAGAAAATAGTTTGAGTTGTAAATCATACAACCAAAGCATTTTTCCACAAGATGAGATATGGATGAAAACGTATGACGATCACAGAATGGCAATGAGCTGGAGCGTTTTAGCGTCGCAACATTCAAATATTTGGATCGAAAACCCTGATTGTGTAGAGAAATCTTATCCTGGTTTTTGGAGCGTGATGCAGGAAAAAGAGTTTATTTTTGAAACAAAAGAAATTTAACTTTTCAACGGATTGAAATCCGTTGCTACAATATTTGACCGTTCCTACGGAACTTTGTCCTTAGCGCTGATTAAGTCCCATCGGGACGATCAAATTTTGTAGGGATGGATTTTAATCCATCAAAATCCATATAACTTAATCACATAAAATGCTTTAAAACTCAGAAAATGGCAGGCAATTCATTTGGCACTTTATTTCGCATAACAACCTTCGGCGAAAGCCATGGAAAAGCCATTGGCGTGGTGATTGACGGCTGCCCGGCTGGTTTTGAAATTGATGAGGATTTTATCGCCAGTGAAATGTCTCGCAGAAAACCCGGCCAATCTCAAATCACAACACAGCGTAAGGAAGATGATACGGTTGAGATCATTTCCGGCGTTTTTGAAAAAATATCTACAGGTGCTCCGATTACTTTATTGATCCAGAACAAAGATCAGCGAAGCCAGGATTATGATAAGTTAAAGGATGTTTATCGCCCGAGCCACGCAGATTTTACGTACGATGAAAAATATGGTTTCCGTGATTATCGCGGTGGTGGAAGATCATCGGCCAGGGAAACGGCGGCACGTGTTGCAGCGGGCGCCATTGCCAAATTACTGCTAAAGCAATCCAATATAAAAATACAGGCTTTTGTAAGCCAGGTCGGTAAAATAAAACTCGAAATTCCTTACAATGAATTAGATTTAAATCAAACCGAGGCCAATCTTATTCGCTGCCCGCATATGCCAACTGCCGAAAAAATGCTTCAGGCTATTGAAGAAGCGCGCGATGCAGGCGATAGTTTGGGTGGAATTATTACTTGTGTTATTCAGAATGCACCAACCGGATTAGGTGAACCTGTTTTCGATAAATTACATGCCGATCTTGGGAAAGCCATGTTGAGTATAAATGCGGTAAAAGGTTTTGATATTGGCAGTGGATTTGATGCTGCAAGTATGCGTGGAAGCGAACATAACGATGAATTTGTTTCAACTTCCGAAAATCAGATTCACACAAAAACAAATAATTCCGGTGGCGTGCAAGGCGGTATTTCCAACGGTGAGGATATTTATTTCAGAGTAGCCTTTAAACCGGTTGCCACGATTGCGCAAAAACAGCAAACCGTAAACCAGCAGGGCGAAAAAGCAGAGGTGGAAGGGAAAGGAAGGCACGACCCTTGTGTTGTTCCGCGTGCTGTACCCATTGTAGAGGCCATGGCTGCTCTGGTAATGGCTGATCATTTGTTGCGCAGCAAAGTGAGCAGAATTTAGGTTTCAAATCATTTTTGCGTAAGCTATATATGTTTTCCCTCGCTCTGGAAATTAATCCAATTTTAATAACTAACATGTAAAACTGGCAATCCATTTGCTACGCTTCATCTAAAGAAGAATATAAATTTCCCATATAGCAAAATGCCATAAAATACTTTGAAAACAAACGAATAGTAGCTGAATGAATGCGTAACAATGCAAAGCAAAACTAACAAGTAAATAAGTATTTTTTCATTCATTCAGTCTTTCATTCTTACATTTATTTTGTGGATAAACTTGCGCCAAACAAACAACTTATCCTTATCTCTTTTGCTTAACGAGAATTAATTTAATTTTGAGCATTTCCAGTAATAATACAATAGCATAAGCTTCGTTATATTTATATGAATCCTATTTCAAGAGTTCTTCGTATATCAATTTTTTTAGTTTTTATTGCATCGGCGCAGGTTTACGGCCAGCAGACAATGGCTGATATACATCCGCTGGAGTTGTTTAAAAAAGGCCAGGAATTGTATGAAAGCCAGCACTATGCGGCAGCGCAAAAGCTATTTACGCAATATTTGAATTCCGGCGATAATAACAATAATCTGCGTGCGGAAGCTAACTATTTTATTGCTTTATCCAGCATGGAGCTTTACCAGGATGATGCTGAAATTCTGCTTACACAGTTTACACAAAATTATCCCGAGCACCCAAAAGCCCGGCTGGTGAATTATTACCTGGGTAAATTCCAGTTCCGCCAGAAAGATTTTGACAAGGCAGTTGCAGCCTTTGAAAAGGTTGATGCCGGCGATCTGAGCCAAAAAGAGCAATCGGAATATAAATTTATGCTCGGTTATTCTTATTTTAAAAATAACGATAATAAAAAGGCTAAAGAGCAATTCGCGCAGATTAAAGATATACCGAATGATAACCAGGCAATTGCAGCCTATTATTTTGGCTATATTTCTTACCAGGAAGGTAAATATAATGAGGCGCTGACAGAGTTTCAGAAAATTAAGGACGATAAGCGGTTCAAAACCATGATTCCGCTGTACATTACGCAGATATATTTGCTGCAGAAAAAATACGATAAAGTGATTTCTACCGGCGAAGCTGCTTTGGCGGCAAAAGGTGAAGATAAGGCCGAAAAAACCGATGAAATTATGCTTGCCGTTGCAGAAGCGCATTTCATACAGAAAAATTTTACGCGCGCATTGGAATTGTATGAAGCCTACTCGAAATCCGGCAGCTTGCCCGAGCATCATTTATACCAGTACGGCTATACGCTTTTTATTGCGCAACGTTATGCCGATGCGGTAAAAGCTTTCAATAAAATAAAGATCGAGAAAGATTCCGTTGGCCAGAATATTTCGTATCACCTGGCGAGCGCGTATGTAAAAACCGGCGATAAATTAAAGGCCAGGAACAGTTACGATTTCGCATCCAAGCTTAAATTTATTCCATCTGTACAGGAGCTTTCTATATTAAATTACGCAAAATTATCATACGAGCTTAATTTTGAGAAAGAAGCGATTGACGCTTTACAGAGCTATATTAAGAACTACCCAAGGTCGGCCAATAATAATGAAGCAAAGGAGCTTTTAAGCCAGATGCTGCTTGCGGCCAACAACCCGAACGAGGCTTTATCGGTAATTGAAAGCATACCTAACCGCAGCGGAAAGCTGGATGAGGCTTACCAGAAAATACTTTATATGCACGGCCTGGCGCTTTTCGGGAACAAACAATTTGCCGAGGCCGAAGAACAGTTCCGTAAAAGCATAGGGCAGCCAAACGATAAAAAAATTAAAGCGCTGAGTTATTTCTGGATTGCAGAAAGCCAGTACAAGCAGAATGAAATAGCAAACGCACAGGCCAATTACAAGAATTTCCTGGCCATGGGTGAATCTCGCCAAACGCCTTACCATAGCATGGCGTATTACAACCTCGGCTATTGTTACTGGCAATCTGAAGATTATGTACAAAGCAGGAATTATTTTAAACAGTATTTAGATGCAGAAAGCGGCAGGAAGAACAACCGCTATACCGATGCTGTGATACGAATGGCCGACTGTAATTTTGCGCTGAAGAACTACGGACCTGCCATTAGCGGCTATGAGGAAATTATTGCTTCCCGCGCGCAGGAATCTGATTATGCCACTTACCAGAAAGGCATTATACAGGGTTTGCAGGGAAATGCTGACGCTAAAATTGCCACACTCCGCAGCCTTACAAAATCTTTCCCCAACTCTGCGTATGTAGATGATGCATTGTTCAGCATTGCAGAATCTTATATGAACTCCGCAAACTTCAGCCAGGCTATAAAAGAGTTCCAGAACCTGAATTACAATTACCCGAAAAACAACTATTATATTTCCGCACAACTTAGTATTGGTTTGGCGCACCAGGCGCTTGAGCAGGATGATAAAGCTGTCGCTGTTTTTAAATCGGTAGTGCAAAAATATCCGGCCAGCCCTGAAGCAAAACAAGCGCTTAAGTTTATACAGAACAGCTATATTGATCGTGGTTTAACCGATAGCCTTGATCGTTTCTACCGCGATAATCCGAACAGCAACCTGCAGATGAACTCTCAGGATTCGCTTATGTATATTTCAGCATTTAATAATTATAAAAAGAATGATTGCAAAGCTGCAATAAGCTCGCTGGAGAAATACCTGGCCAAATACCCGAACGGTTACTTTGCGGTAGATGCGAATTTTTACCTGGCAGAGTGCGAAGTAAAATCGGGAATGAATGCGAGAGCCGGCCAGCATTATAATTACGTTATCAGCAAAAGCCCTAACCAGCATATGGAGAAAGCCTTGAAAACATCGGCGGAGCTTTATTTCCAGGATAAGGATTACAATTTCGCGCTGAAACGTTATGAGCAGCTGGAGGAAATCGCCAACAACAAGCAAAACGTTTACCTGGCTATTTTAGGCCAGCTGCGCTCGCAATACCTGCTTAACAATTACCAGAAAACGATAACCGTTGGTAACAAAATACTCGACTTAGGTATTGCCAGCGAAGAAAACAAGACCGAAGCGCAGCTGTATATTGCTAAAAGTTACCTGGCGCTTAACCAGCTGGACCAAGCGCTCGCTAACTTTATTTCGGTACAAAAAGCAAGTAAAACCGAAGCCGGCGCAGAAGCCACATATAATATCGCCAACATATATTATATGCAGGAAAAATACGAAGATGCACAGAATTCTATTTTCGATATAAAAGATAAATACGGATTTTACAATTACTGGAAAGCCAAGGGTTTTATTTTGCTGGCCGATGTGTTTGTGAAGCTTGCAGATGATTTCCAGGCGAAAAATACATTACAGAGTATTATTGATAATTACAAAGGTAATGATGAGATAAAAGCCACTGCCCAGGAAAAACTGAAAGCAATTTTAGCCAGAGAAAAATCAAGCAAATAACATTAAAAATTCAGCCAAAAATGAAGCTTCCATATATAACATACGCAAAAAATGCTTTTATGAGGTTACAAGGTTGTAAAGTTGAAAAGTTGAAAACTTACTGCGGTGCAAAGCAACCTTATAACTTTTCAACTTTACTACATTCCAACATTTTTCCATATATCATTGGCCCAAAAAATGCTTTAGCAGCGCTGCTTGTACTAAGTTCTGCAGCAGCTTATGCACAGAATGATAGAAAAAGCATGGGCGATGAAACTGTAATAATTGTAACGGGCTACAAACCAAAGCTTAGCGATGCCGTAAAAATTGACGTTGTGCCTGTGCAGGAAAACATTAATACAGCCAAACCGGAAATCACCTACAAAATACCGGCTTTTATTTACAATACAGAGCCTTTTAAAGCCAAACTAAGCGCGCCTACCTTAAAACAAGGACCGGTATCAGAACTGCATCATCACTATGCAAAGCTTATGTTTGGAAATTATGCTGATGTGAATGGCGAATATATTTTCAATACTTTAAGAAATAAAAACAGCCTGTTTACTTTACATGGCAAACATCATTCGGGCAACGGGCCGGTTAAAGATTCGCGCTTTTCCGAAAACATGATTGATGCTTTTGGCAAACGTGTTTTCTCCGGCCATAGCATTACCGGCAACCTTGGTTACCAAAGGCTTGCAAACAGGTTCTATGCGCAGATTCCGGGAGATTCTATAACCGATGCCGACAGCACAAAGCAGCGTTTTAACGATATTTATTTCAACACAAAATTTGCACGTGCCAATGCCGATACCGGAAAATTCCAGTATGGTGCAGATCTTGGCATTTATAATTTCAGCGATTTCTATAAAACTGGCGAAACGGGTTTTAGGATCGGCGCATCCGGTGTTGAACCATTTCGCGGCAGCAGGATATATGCAGATGCAAGCTACCAGTACTGGAAATACAGAACCGATACTTCCATAGATCGTGGTTTATTGAGGCTAGCAGCCGGTTATAAATTTATTGTAAATGGTTTCCGGGCAGATGTTGGCATAAAAACCGCATCGGACGAAACATTCCATTTTTACCCGAACGCAAAGCTGGAAGCTGATATAATTGCCAAATACTTAACGCTTTATGGCGGCATTACCGGTAACATACAGGAAAATACTTTCAGGCAGTTTGCTTACGAGAACCACTTTATAGCATCTGATATAAGGTTAAAAAATACCAATGAAAAGCTCAACCTATTTGGTGGCGCCAAAGGCAGTTTCAGCAATACATCAACTTTTGCGGTTGGGCTTGCGTATAAAAACTACAAATACCTGCCGTTTTACCTGAACGATTCTGTTGATAAGCGCCGCTTTAATGTACTGTACGATTCTAATACAAACGTATTTAATGTACATGCCGAGGCAGGTTTATCCATCATGGAAAATTTTATACTTGGCGCGGCCGTAAACTTAAATTCGTACAATTTATCTACCTTAACAAAAGCTTACCACAGGCCTAATTTTGATGCCGTAATTACCGGTCGTTACAACATCGCCAATAAAATTGGCATTGGCGCCGACCTGTTTTTCGCAGGCAAGCGTTATGGCGGCACCTGGCTTAAAGATTCGGCCAGCAATACCTATAAATTGACTGATTACGACCTGGGCAATATTATAGATCTTAATACAAATATCAGCTATGCTTTTGGCGGCAATGCAAAAGGCTTAAAAGCGCACCTCGAACTCAAAAACATACTGGGCACGCAATACCAGCTCTGGAACTTTTACCCTTCTCGCGGGTTTCAAATTACAGGCGGCTTAAGCTACAGCTTCCTGTAAGGCTGTAAAACAATGCTGCTTATTAATGGCATGTATATTGAATATTATTTGCTATTATGAAAATTTGGAACATTATGAGAAAGGCAGTTTTTGTTTTGATATGTATGTTCGGATTTCTACAGCAGGCTGCAGCACAGCCCGAAACAGAAAAAACCGGCATAAAGCTACCGGTGCAGATCATCGGGCAGGACACTTTGCCTGTTTATATACTTGAAGAAGCGGTTGCCGAGGAGCAAATGAGCGCCGAGGATCTTAAGAAACAAAAGGATTGGGCGCGCCTGATACGTGATGTACAGGTAGTTTGGCCTTATGTGCAGGATTTCTCTAAAAAGCTGAAAGATATAGACCAGCAGATGGCAGAACTGCCTAAAAACAAGGATAAGCGAAAATTCCTGAAAGATGAAGAAAAAAAGCTGAAAGAAGAATATGAAGATAAGCTGAAGAACCTCAGCTACCGCCGTGGCAAGCTGCTAATTAAACTAATTGACAGGCAAACCGGCCGGTCATCTTACCAGCTTATTAAGGAATATAAAAACGGCCTTACCGCCTTGGTTTGGCAAGGTTTTGCTTCCGCTTTTGATATGAACCTGAAAGAAAAATACGACCCTGCCAAAGAGCCGGAAATTGAATCTGCAATCGCATTCCTTGGCTATAAGTAGAAATCGTACGTACCGCAGCTTTACCTGCAGCTTAAATTATGCTTCTGAATTGCTGTCGCTGATCTTCGGTGCAGGACCAATATTATCGGGCCTTGCAAAAGTTTTAGCCGCACCTTTCTTTAGCTGGCGCTTGCGAAGTATTCTTGTTATAAGAACATTCATATTGCGCGTAGTTTTACTTCCTTTTCCCATGATACTAATAATTAAGGGTGCAAAATTAGTGAATAGCAATTTATTTTCAAAGCAATTGTGCTTCTTTAACCGGTTTTTTATTCAGCTTCCATATAGGTACCTCTAAAAAAATGCTTTATGCTGTTAAACTAAAAGTATTATCAGGTAAGTATTGAGGCAAAAGTATTGTATGTTGGTTCAGAAATAATACAGCAGCAAATTACTGTAAATTAGCTTCTTGCAGTTAATTCAGTATTGTAATTTAATCTATACTAAATACGTTCTCTTACAGGCAATATTATATGTAAAGCGCTGTTTCAAAGACGGAAAATTAACCTCCTGCCAGTGGCACGACTACAGCAAGGTGATAAGTATATCAAGGTCATGGACAAAAGTATTATTCTACACGGCCATAGGGCATCAGTAAATCACTCATCCCGAGCTGAGCGAAGTTTGGGATGCTTACAAAGTAACCCAAGTTCAGCCGGTAGATATGTTTCCGCATACCTACCATGTAGAAAATATTGTTTCGCTGGTGAGGATTTAAATCTTATTTCAACTGCTTTTCAAAGCATTATTTGGCTATTACTTATATGCAAAGCAAAATAAGACATGCAAAAAGAACTATAAGAATTTCCAGCCGAAATGCTTTTGAAATGCATCTTTTTGGATTTCACTCATTCTAACATAAATAAAATTTTGTCCAAGTCCGAACTCATCTTTACCTAAAAACAAATAGAATTTTTCATTACCTTTTATAGCCATCTGTTCATTAATTATGCTGAAAACTTTTCCAGAGAGCCAATCATCTTGATATTCAGGCTTAAATTCAACGGTATTATTATAGTTATGAAATGAAACGGTAACTGGTCCTTCATCACTTTCCCATTTCTCAACTATATTTTCAGGATTAAAAAGTCCACCCGAAGCACGAGAAAATGTTTCCAGAATGGCTATATAAACATCATTGTCTTTTCCAACATCTGCTTCATAATCTCCACTTACAACTCTTTTGTTATCTAACATCAAAATTTCATAGTCCGAAAGATTCATGCCCGGATCATAATGTCTGCCAAAAATCTTAGTATAATGATTTATTCTTTGTTGATGTAGCGTATCAAAAACTTCTTCATCAGTTAAAGAACTAAAATTCTCAAAGAATCCAATTTTTCTTAACTCAGATATTATAATTTTAGGAGAGTTTGCAGAGTCTTTGTTCAAATCATTAGAATTAAAATTACATGAAATAGATGCAAAGCAAAAAATTATAACGTGTATCCACTTCTTTGAAATTGCTTTCATCTCTAATTAAAATCTATTTTTGCAAATGAATGAGGGTGGAGAATATCAGATTTGAGATATTTTTGGGAGGAAGTATATATGGAAAATGCTGCGCGAATAAGGATATTATGAAATTATCTTCGAGGCATATTTTATGCCTGGTTTTGCCCAGCGCTCACCTTTTTTTAAGAAACATAATTTGCATTCGGCACCTTCGCCTTCATAATAGATAACATATTCATCTGGAATATTTTCAAAACTTCCGAAAAACTCAGCTGCACAAATATCAATATCAATATATTGCGTGTTTTTTACATTGTATAATGCAGCCAATACAATGCCTCTTGGATCGTCATTTGGTTGTAAAAATCTTATAATTCCAATTTCTTCATACACAGATCGTGGATTCTCAACTCCTCTCTCTTGATATTCATTCAATAGATTTTTAGTAATATCATCAGGAAATTTAGGTAATTTATAGACTTCAGAAATTTTGTTAAACGCCTCAGTTGCTTGCTCTATAAAAGATTTTTCTCCTGAATTAATATTACTAATAATCGAAACAAGTTTATCATCAGAATTTAACCATTCTGCAACAGGAATTTCCATTTTATTTCTATCAAACTAAATAATCTGCATATATCTAAATCCTCAAAAATGCTTTCATTCGTAATTCGTAATTACTAATTCGTAATTGAATTATGCCTTTGCAAAACATAATCTCCAAGCTTATCAGCAATTGTCCTGTCGTTGCTTAATCTTGGTAATTTATTTTGCCCGCCCAGCTTACCTATAGATTTCATGTAATTGATAAAACTATCTTTCTGCATTGGGCGAATACACAACGGCTGGAGGATTTTTCCGGCAATAAGATCTTTATAATAAATATTGCGGCGCTGCAGCCTTTCATCCACTTTCATGCGGAAATTATCCAGGTTTTCAGGAATATTCTCGAACTCTACAAACCATTCGTGGTAAGGCAGGCCGCCCTCTGCCGGATTGATATTTGGCGCAACCGTAAATTCAATAATATTCACACCTTGTTCGCGCGCAACTTCTGTAATACTGCTTTCCACCTCTTCGCCAATAACGTGTTCGCCAAAAGCAGAAATGAAGTGTTTTATACGGCCGGTTACAATTATTTTGTACGGATCTTTAGAAACAAATTTCACTGTATCGCCAATATTATAGCCCCACAAACCTGCATTTGTATTTAGAATAATGGCGTAATTTACACCAAGCTCCACCTGAGAAATATTTAAGCGCGTAGGATTATTGTTATGAACCTCGCTTGCCGGGATAAATTCGTAAAAAATTCCATGGTTCAGCAATAGCAGCAAACCTTCTTCTTTCTGGCTGTTCTGGTAAGCCATAAAGCCTTCGCTGGCAGGGAAAGTCTCAACCGTATCTATCTTTCTGCCAATGCTTTGGAAAAGTTTTTCTCTATACGGCTCAAAGTTTACACCACCTTGCACCATCAATGAAAAATTGGGGAACAGCTCGCCTATTTTCTTGCCGCTCTTTTCCTGCAATTTATCGAAATACATCTGCATCCACGGTGGTATTCCGCTTATCAGGCGCATATCCTGGCTTATGGTTTCCTCTACAATTTTATCAACTTTGGTTTCCCAGTCTTCAATACAATTGGTTTTATAGCTCGGCAGCTGGCCGCCACGCAAATAAGATGGAACATGATGATTTACAATGCCTGATAACCTGCCGGTTTGTATGCCGCTTTTTTCTTCAAGCACCGGGCTGCCGCTTAAAAAAATAAGCTTACCATCTAAAAATGAAGCATTTCCTGTTTCATATATATATGCAAGCAAAGCATTTCGCGCCGCATTAATATGATACGGCATGCTTTCATCGGAAATAGGAATATATTTTACACCGCTTGTAGTGCCGCTGGTTTTAGCAAAATACAAAGGTTTGCCTTTCCACAAGACATCGTCCTCGCCTTCCAGTATTTTCTTTACATAAGGGCGCAAACCTTCATAATCACGGATTGGAACTACTTCCTTAAAATCAGAATAATTTTTGATGTAGTTGAAATCGTGGTCATCACCAAAAAGCGTCTCCTTACCAACCTTCACAAGTTGTTCAAGTATTTTCTTTTGTACCTGCGCAGGATTCCGGCTCCAGTTGAGCGTGCTTTTATGAACCTGCTTAGCCAAAATTCTCGCAGCGAAAGCTTTTATTCCCATGCTTTTACAAGGCTTAAGTATTTTCCGGCCTGTATTTATATGACTATAATGGAAAATATTTCAGCCAAAGGTAGCAATAATTTAGTTTTCTTTGCGGTTGAAAGATTTGCCAAAATGAAAAAAATAGCTGTTTTCTGTTCCGGCGGTGATGCACCCGGTATGAATGCCTGTATACGTGCTGTGGTGCGCGCAGGTTTATACCATGGTTTGCAGGTTTACGGCATCAAGCGTGGTTACCAGGGCATGATTGAAGGCAGAATTGAAGAAATGACCTCTGTTTCTGTTTCAAATATTATACAACGCGGAGGCACAATCTTAAAAACGGCTCGCAGCAAAAGCTTCTTAACGCCTGAAGGCCGGCAAATAGCTGCAGATCAGTTAAGAGATAAATGTATTGATGGAATTGTTGCCATTGGCGGAAATGGGACATACACAGGCGCTTACAAATTATTCGAAGAGCATGGCATACCTATTATTGGCGTACCCGGAACCATAGATAACGATCTTTACGGTACAGATTACACTATCGGCTATGACACGGCAATTAACACAGCGCTGGAAGCTATAGATAAAATCCGGGATACGGCAGATAGTAACGACCGTATGTTTTTTGTGGAAGTAATGGGCCGCGATGCAGGTTTTATTGCCATGGATGTTGGCATTAGCGGCGGTGCGGAAGCCATTCTTGTTCCTGAATTTAAAACCAATCTGCAGGACCTGGTAGAAACCATACGCAATGGCTGGGGCAGAAAGAAAGGCTCGCAGCTGATAGTGGTTTCCGAAGGCGATGATGCGGGTGGTGTTTTTGAAGTAGTCGAGAAAATAAAAGCTCAGGTTGATGGCATTGAATACCGTATTGTTGTGCTCGGCCATATTCAACGAGGCGGCTCACCAACTGCGCGCGACCGTGTTTTAGCATCGCGCCTGGGCGCTGGCGCCGTACAAGCTTTACTGGATGGCAAAAAAAATGTAGCGCTAGGCTTATGCAATGAAAAGCTGCATTTTGTTTCCCTTCGCGAAGCAGTAGAAAAAAAGAAACCTGTAGCGGACGAGCTAATGGAGCTGGCAAGTATTTTAAGTACTTAATGGTTATGCGCTGGGCGAGATGCGTTAAGCGTGATGCATTTTGCAAACTGCATTTCATATATCACTGATGCTAAAAATACTTTATTAACACCCTAAAAGGGTGAGAGAACACAGCTTGGGGCAACGCCCCAAGTCCGCATCATAAACATATATGGGTTTCAACTATACTAAACAGCAAGAAGGTACCGAACTCAGAAGCATTTTTAATTTTTAATTTTTAATTTAAAAACTCAGTCTTCCTCCAGATGCACAAGATAGCGGGTAAGCTTTTCCCATTGTATTTTCTGGAAACCGGCCCAGCCACCTTCCGCTATCAGTGTATTTAACAGGGCTCTGCTGCCGGCTTCATGGCCGTTGTTGTTAATTACTTCATTTCGGCCAATCTCAAATGCTGTAATTTTATTGCCTTCTCTCATTACCCTGAAAGTACTGCTGGCTTCTTCCGCAAAAAAATGTTTCACTTCCGCATCCGGTTTATTACGGTCGGCTGGTTTTTCACTCGGATGAACTATAAACTGCGCGAAATCGGCCTCATTGGTTACTGATTTTATGTGTACCCAATTCTTTATTTTTGCGCCTGGCAGCAATATCTTTATAAAATATCCTTCAAGTACTTTGCCTTCGGCTTTTTTTCCGTTATCATCATACAGAATAAAAGTAGAATTTATACCCGGAATTTCGCTCCAGGCATTTACATCGAAGAGCTTTTCCTTCGACAAAATGAAAGCTGTTATAGCATCATCCTCACGCTCATATATATGTTCAGCGCAAAATTGTTTGTCTTTCGCTTCCTTGCCTGCGAGCGCGTTAATTTCGTGCTTTATGTTTTTTACAATATTTGAAACCGGCATATTTATATTTTAAAAACAATTTAATTCTAAGTATCAGGACAAAAGCATTGCGTAATGCATACAGAAAAAATACAGGAGCAAAGTGCTGTAAAAACGCCATTTATTATTTTCAGCAGTGTACTTTAATGTAAACTAAATTCCCATTAATACTTATTCGTAAAAATGTTCCTTAATCCTTTACTATATAAAAGCAGAAATGTATATAGTGTTTAGAAGAATTTGGTAAAGCCTTGATTTTCAAGCTCCGAATTTTCGTAATTTAACAGCCGGTTTTACGGTCATATTTCAGATGACCATACTGCCACCATGTAATAAGCCCGAAGCATTTTTAGCGCCTGGTATATATGTGCAAAGTGTTTTGTTAACTGATATGCATGCGAAAATTGCGGCAGTATAAAACTTAAACTAAGGTTTCTAAAAAATGATAAAGCATTTGTATTAAACAACATAAAAAAGCGGTGTTAAACACTTTTTTAGTTTTCATGTTGTCTAAACCGAACCAAATAAATTAATCTATTATGGCCACAGACAACAAAAACTCATCTTCACAATCCAGTCAATCCCAAAACAGCGGCTCTTCATCCTCATCATCAGGTATGAGCGGCTCTACCAACTCAGGCAACACAACAACTTCACAGGGTTCAGGCTCTTCCGGAAGTTCATCTGGTTCTGCGAAAAGCGGTTCTACAGGTTCATCTTCCTCATCAAAAGGAAAATCTACAGGAACAACAGCAAAATCAACAAGAAGCACAGCAACCGGCAGCAAGTCTGGCAGTACTTCTTCACGCAGCGGCAGCACAGGTTCATCATCTGGCAGCGGCTCAACTGGCTCAGGTTCGCAAAGCGGAAGCCAAAGCAGCTATGGTTCATCATCACAAGGCAGTTCCTATGACCAGTCTGGCGGTCAAGGAGGCGGAAATTATGGCTCAGGATCTCAAGGTAGTTCTTATGGCCAGTCCGGCAGCCAGGGCTCAGGCATGAGTGGCGGTAGCTACGGACAAGGAAGCCAGAACAGCGGTTATAACCAGGGCAGCGGAAACAGCGGCTTTAACCAGGGCTCATACGGCTCATCATCTTTAGGAATGGGTGATAGCGGACAAGGAAACTGGGGCGGATCACAAAGTGGTTCTTCTTACGGCCAGTCTGGCGGACAAGGTTCACAAGGCGGCTACGGCGGCGGAAGCTACGGTTCAGGCATGAGCGGACAAGGCAACCAGGGATGGGGCGGCTCACAAGGAGGTTCTTCCTATAATTCACAAGGAAGCTACGGCTCACAAGGCGGCAACCAGGGTTCATCTTATGGTTCAGGCTCACAAGGAAACTATGGCGGTGGTTCTTCTTACGGATCGCAAGGCAATTACGGCGGCAACTCAGGTTCTCAGAACTGGGGCGGCGGAAACCAGGGTTCTTACGGTTCGCAGGGTGGCTCTTCTTACGGTTCTCAGGGCGGTAACTACGGTTCAGGCTCTATGGGCGGTAACCAGGGTGGCTCTTCTTATGGCTCACAAGGCAACTATGGCGGTTCTTCTTACGGCCAGTCTGGCGGACAAGGTTCACAAGGCGGCTACGGCGGCG
>DAIUCM010000005.1:0-10931 GCA_036846145.1 Bacteroidota bacterium | reverse complement strand
TTCAGGCTCTATGGGCGGTAACCAGGGTGGCTCTTCTTATGGCTCACAAGGCAACCATGGCGGTTCTTCTTACGGCCAGTCTGGCGGATATGATTCGCAAGGCAGCTATGGAGGCGGCTATGGTTCTTCTTCATCACACGGAAGCGATTTCGGACACAGCCAGCATTCAAACAGCGGCGGTAACCGTAAAAGCAGCCACATGACCGGCGAAGGTGACTGGATGGGCAATGGCTGGATGGACGATGATGCCGACAACCGTTACTAGATTTGTATATTCTAATATTATAAACAAAAGAGGCTGTTTCATAAAGGAACAGCCTCTTTTGTTTAAGTTTTATAAAAACAAAATGCTATGATTCTGCAATGAACTTATGACTTAGTTATTTTAATTTGCAAAAAACAGCTGTAAAGCATTTACATTAAGCAAACCCAACCAATTAATTTAAAGTTTTGAAGTTACTGGTAACTATTGATCTGTAATTGAGTTTTTATAGCTGATAATTTAAAAAGCTGTTATTATTATTCTTTTAGCTTTTGGTTTTTCAGATCTGAATTTGCCTTATCAAATTTCAAATTCAATTACAGATTGTGTAGCAAATCAGCGAAAGAAATTAAACTATACTGTTGCCCGGCAACCTCAATATGTGGCAGATAAATAGTTTAAAAATTTTAGTGTTAAAGCCCAAAAAATATAGCTTATTTTTAACTGAATGCACTAAAATTGAATAAAAAAACCGGTAACTTTAAGCAACCGGTTGTTTTCTAAAAAATGTTATTCTTTAAAATGCGTTAAGCGCGCATCACATATATTTATTTACAAAATAATGCCTTTTACCTTATCAGCAACAAGGTTCAGCTCATTATCAGTAAGGTTAGAACCTGAAGGAAGGCACAAACCTTTGTCGAATAACATTTCACTTACTTTTTTACCAAAATATGGTGAGTTTTTAAAAATTGGCTGTATATGCATTGGCTTCCACAGCGGGCGGCTTTCTATGTTGTATTTTTCAAGCCCTAAACGAATATCCTCTCTTGTTACTTTACTGCTGTTAACAAGTACGGTTGTCAGCCAGCGGTTGCTGTAAAAATCTGCGCTTGGTTCTTCCAGGAAACTTATTTCTTCAATACTTTTAAAAGCATCTTTATAGAATTCAAAATTTTGCCTGCGTTTTTCTATACGTTCTGCAAGTACTTTCATCTGTCCACGGCCAATTCCGGCGCACACATTGCTCATCCTGTAATTATAGCCAATGTGCGAGTGCTGGTAGTGTGGCGCAGCATCTCTTGCCTGGGTTGCTAAAAACCTGGCCTTCTTAATCCATTCTTCATTAGTAGAAACCAAAGCGCCACCACCGGAGGTAGTAATAATTTTATTTCCGTTAAATGAAAGAATACTCATTACCCCAAAACTTCCAGCTGCTCGATTCTTAAATTTCGAACCTAAAGCTTCAGCAGCATCTTCGACTACCGGAATATCGTATTTTTCTGCAATTTCAAGAATAGCGTCCATATTCGCAGGCATTCCATATAAGTGGACGGGAATAATTGCTTTCGGTTTTTTGCCTTTTGCAATTCCTGCTTTTATGGCTTCTTCCAAAAACTCCGGGCTCATATTCCAGGTATCCGTTTCGCTATCAACAAAAACGGGGGTCGCACCCAAATATGCTATAGGATTTGCAGAAGCCGAAAATGTCATGCTTTGGCAAATCACTTCATCGCCTGGTTGTATGCCAAGAATAATAAGCGCTAAATGCAAAGCTGCTGTACCCGAGCTTAATGCCGCTACATATGTGCCTTGTCCTAAAAATGCTTCGAGGTCTTTTTCAAAACCATCAACATTTGGTCCAAGCGGCGCGATCCAGTTTGTATCAAACGCTTCTTTTACGTATTCAAATTCCTTCTCGCCCATGTGCGGGGAAGAAAGCCATATTTTATTGTTCATTTGATTTCTTTATTATATAGTAATAATGTTTCAAAGTAAATTTTAATATTTAAAAGAAATATTGTTCTAATTAATATCCTTTTTTTTATAAATTGAGTTATATAATTCGTTAGCTACTTTATTATGTCCTATCTCATTCCAATGACTGTTACATGTAAAATAATGAGATTTAGCGTCTAAAGCTTCCCTCAGATCAACCAGGTGGGCGTTTTTAGCTGATTGAAAATTAAATTCTTCATTTTCTGAACTTAGCGTGGGTAAAAGAACAAAAACAAAGTACTTTTCGGGATAATTTTTTGTAAACAGCTTTATTACATTATTTATAGCCGGAAACTTGGTTTGCCTCGCATTTTCAGTTTCGTCCAGAATTTCAGATTTTAAAGTGTTACGGTGCCTGTAAAAATCATACAGATGGTAGGTATAAAAATACTGATCGAAAAACAGTTGTGCCTTTTTACTTAATTCTTTTTTAGGCTTATATTTGCTCTCATCACTATCAGGATATTTTATAACAGTTTTATCAAGGTAAGGCCGGTATCTGTCATCAGGCTCTTCTATAATAAGCTTTTCATCACCTGGAATAATTAAAAAAACAAAGCAAGTGTCGAACTTTAATATTTTATTAAACTTTTTTAAAACCAGGAATGATTGTAACGGGCTAAATGTACCTGACATTCCGCAATTAAAAACCTCTTTTTTACTTAGCTCTTCAAAATGTTCGGAAAGCCTGTTTCCATAGCTAACTCCATACCCTTCTACAAAAGAACTTCCCAGAAAAACATAGCCCGATTGTGATGTATCCCAGTTATTATCCCTGGCGCCATAATTATTCGATTGCATTTCTACAGTAAAGCAAGGCCCGTTTTGGATCCATACATCATTAGGTACATGCCAAACCCCAACAGTTGAATCTCTGTCAGCATAAGCATTATCATCATCGGCCCACTCTGTATTTAGATGAAGCCTGAAGCCGGTAGGTTCAATGCTTAATAATGACAATACATTTCCTGTAAATTCAATAACTACAAATGCGGCAATTATATATAGTACATTACTTTTCATTAAAACTGAAAATATATAAACTCGTTCGAAAATTTATTTTCTGACAAGCTCCCGCAAATTATAATTACCAGAAAGACGTATAGTGTGTATGTGAAGATTTTAGGCAGTACAAATTTTTTCATTAATAAATAATCAACTACGAATAGAAAAATAATCATACCAATATCGAATCCGAAAACGAGGCTGTCTTCGATACCGGAGTTCAATTCGGTAAAAATTTTCGAGGTAAAATTATAAGCTGAATTTATATCTTCCGCCCGGAAAGGTATCCATGTTAAAATAATAATAAGGAAAGTTGTTACAATTAATATTACTTCCTTAATTGATGGAAATAATTTGTTATTGCCTATAACATCGTTGGTATTGTTTTTATGTACACCTGTAATTAATAATGGGATAAATAGTGCAGCATGCAGCCCGCCCCATACAAGAAAAGTCCAGTTAGCACCATGCCACAATCCACTTACTAAAAATATTATAAACGTATTGCGTATCGCTTTTAACTTACCGTTTCTCGAGCCGCCTAAAGGAATATAGAGATAATCTCTGAACCAGGAGGAAAGGGATATATGCCATCTGCGCCAAAACTCTGCAATATCACGGGAGAAATAGGGGAACTTAAAATTTGTGAGCAATTCAAAGCCCATTAATTTTGCTGTTCCCAGGGCTATATCTGTGTAACCGCTAAAATCTCCATAAATCTGAATAGCAAAAAGAAATGCACCGTAAAATAGGGTAAAGCCTGAATGTTCTGAATAATTATTAAAAATTTCATTAACTACCGGGGCAATAGAATCTGCAACTACAACTTTCTTGAAAAAGCCCCAAAGAATCATTTTAATACCTTCAACTGACTGATCGCTATTAAAAATTCTTGCTTTTTTTACCTGTGGCAGTAAATGTGTTGCACGTTCAATTGGGCCAGCTACAAGTAGTGGAAAAAAGCTCACAAAAACAGAATAATTTACAAAGTTTCTTTCGGGCTCAATCCTGTTTTTATAAATATCAATAACATACGATAAACCATGAAACGTATAAAATGATATACCCACCGGGAGTATAATATTTAACAGCCATTCATTCGCATGCAACCCAACATTAGCGAGCAACCCGGCAAATGAGCCTATAAAAAAGTTGTAGTACTTAAATACACCTAAAAACCCTAAATTGATACATACACTAAGCCAAAACCATATTTTTTTCATTTTCGGGCTTTTCGAATCATGCATCAAAATTCCCGTTGAAAAATCTAACAGTATGGAGAACATTAAGAGAAATAAAAACCGCCAATCCCACCAGGCATAAAATATATAGCTTGCTATTAAAATTAATACATTTTGCAGAATTAGTTTTTTATTGAATACATACCAGTATAACAAATAAACAATCGGGAAAAATATAAGAAAGTCAACTGAATTAAATAACATCTAATTACCTTGCTTTATAACTCTTGCCGGGTTCCCTACCACTGTTGTATAAGCAGGCACATCATGTATAACAACTGCTCCTGCGCCAACCTTTACCCATTTGCCAATTTTTATATTGGGAATGACTGTTGCACCTGCTCCAATATGTGTGCCCTCACCTACCTCAACATTGCCACAAAGGCTTGATTGTGGTGAAATATGTGCAAAATTACCAATTTTACAATCATGATCTACACTGGCACAGGTATTTATAATTACATGCTTACCAATAATTGCCGACGCCTGTATTACAGCCCCCTGCATTACAACCGTTCCTTCATCTATAAAAGCGCTAGGCGAAATGATGGCATCTGCATATATAGCTTTGCCGAAAAATGCTTTCACTTTCTCTGATATCAATTTACGGATTTTGTTATCGCCAATGCTAATTATTAATGGCTGATCTAATTGCTGTGTTTCATATTTACCTAAAACAGGATAGCCATATAACTCCTTAATATTTGGGTTATCATCAAATAAACCAATAATGCTTATTTCTGATTTCCTGAGAATATCAATAATTACTTTTGCGTGTCCGCTGGCGCCATAAAGGTACATTACTCGTTACCTCCTCCGGTAAATTTTGGCATGGTTGCGGAACCTTCTGCCGCAATGCCATCGCTTTTAAACACTTTCTGTATAGTCAAGAATATGATCTTCATATCCAGCAGGAACGAAGTATTATCTACATACCAAACATCAAATTTAAACTTATCTGCCCAGCTAATTGCATTTCTGCCGTTTACCTGCGCCCAACCCGTGATGCCTGGCTTAACTTCATGCCTTCTTTTTTGAAAATCATTATACAATGGCAGATATTCTACTAATAATGGCCGTGGGCCGATCAAACTCATATCGCCTTTTATCACATTCAGCAGCTGTGGCATTTCATCTAATGATGTTTTACGTACAAACTTACCAACATTTGTCAGGCGTTTTTCATCTGGCAATAGATTGCCATTGGCATCTTTCAGATCATTCATAGTTTTGAATTTGATGACCTTAAATATCTTTCCGTTTTTACCTGGCCGTGGCTGAAAGAAGAATGGCTTGCCCTGGTTGGCAAAATACAGCAACAGCATTACGATCAGGAAAAGCGGCGAAAGCAAAATGAATGCTACGAGTGAGGCAGTAAAATCAAATGCCGGTTTAACGAATGCCCGATACATCAATTCCCTCCTGTTTTAGTAATTCCACGTAGCGCTGTTTTATGGCTTTGAAAACGGATTGCCGGTCGAAATTGTTAAGTATTTTCTGCTGCAATTTTATGGCTTTTTGTTGCGCCTGCCCATAGTTGTTCAAAACCCAATTCATTTGGGCAACCAAAGCATTTTTGTCACGAACCATATATGTATTGCCTTCTTCCTCATTCTCAACAATATCTATATTTCCGGTAATATTGGAGCAAATTATCGGGCACTGCATAGCACCGGCTTGTAAAACTACGTTAGGAAAACCTTCCCGGTGAGAAGCATGAATAAAACAGCTCGCCAAAGCCATGTAATATTCTACTTCATCGCTCCAGTGTATATGTGTGATTTTCGGATGATTTTGAATTACTTTTTTCACTTCCTCAGAAACAGCATTAGCTTCTTCAAAAGGTCCTAATATAAATAGGCGGGTGTGTGGATATTTTATATTTATTTCAGAAAATGCCTCTACAAGTTCTTCTATGCCTTTATCTTTTACTACACGGCCAACAGCAAGAAAAATAAAATTATCTGCGCTGATTTTATGCAGATTTCTTAATTCTTCTAAACGTTCCGCAGATAAATTTTCTCTTGAATAGCGGCTCAGATCTATACCATTGCTGGAACCGTTCAAAATCATGCGAGATTTTTCCGGGCTTATCATTTTATTCTGAGAAATAAACTTGCTTAATTCCTTAGAATTTGGCCACACTTCACTGGCACAAGTGTAAGTCATTTTTTCCGCCCAGGTTAATATTTTTCTCCTGATTCCGGAAGTTGTCATCAATGGCATGCCTGCTAAAGTATGAACCCGAACCGGAACACCTGAAGCTTTTGCTGCCATCATTGCCAGTAAGCCCGCTTTTGGCGTGTGAGAATGTACAATATCCGGCTTTATTTTTCGAAAAAGCTTAGTGAGTTGCATCAGCGCCTTAGCATCTTTTACCAAAGATATCTGCCTGGCCATATCAATTTTAATGTGCTGAAACCTATCAAGATTTGGCATCTGCGCCCAATCATCTCCATCAGCACTAATAAGGATTACCTCAAAACCGTGTTCCTGCATATATTCCGGCTGGCCGGTAATGAGCAAACGCAATGAAATGGGAGCCGTGGTGATTCGTACGAGTTTTATACGCTTCATTAAAAATTGCTCCTTTGCGTTAACATGTTGCAAATTTACACAGATTTAGCCAAACATAAAATTTATATGGCAAGGTGTAACATGCGTTTGGATATAAAATAACATAAAATTAAAACCATTTAATAACTGAACCAAATCTAATATTGATCTTTGTAATGGAAATTAATTGATCAAAGCATTTTTCTGACTTCTTATATATGGAAATAAGACCTGCACGCGAAGAAGATTTACCTGCAATTATAGATTTAATGCGTAGTTCATTGGGTGAAAGTATGATCCCGAAATCGGAAAGTTTGTGGAAATGGAAACATGAGGAAAATCCTTTCGGGAAATCTTATGTGCTTGTTGCAGAGGAAAATGGAGAACTAATTGGCCTGCGTGCTTTTATGCAGTGGAAGTGGATCTGGCAAGGAAAAACCTACCGTGCTATTCGTGCTGTAGATACCGCAACGCATCCTGATCACCAGGGAAAAGGTATTTTCAAGAAGCTTACACTACAGCAGGCGGAAATGTGTAAAAATGAAGGAGTTGATTTTATTTTTAATACACCGAATGATCAAAGCAGGCCCGGTTATTTAAAAATGGGTTGGGTAGCGCAAGGTAAAATGCCACTAAAAATAAAAATTACGCGTCCATTTGCTTTGGCTTACGCGAAATTTTTTGATAAAGATAAATATAAAAATGTTGTGCAAGACCCATCACCGGAACAGGTTTGGGATGAAAACGTTTTAGACTTAATAAAAACCCATAAGCACCAGCATACAAAACAGTTAGCAACCCCTGTCTCGGCAGAATATATTCGGTGGCGGTATGCAGAAAACCCACTTTTCCGCTATAATTATTTTACGGATCATAAGAATTACATACTCATTAGCCGTAATAAATACCAGGGATTTGCAAAAGAACTCAGGCTGGTAGAATTCATATTGTTGAATCCTGATAAAAATATAAATTCATCTATAAAAAGAGAAGTTAACCGTTTTTGTGCGCAACATAAAATAGATTTTATATCATTTTCCGGACAGCAATTCAAAAATTACACACAATATTTTAAGTGGATGGGAATTATACCCGTAAAACCTTTAGGCCCAATTGTTACCGTTCGCGATTTAAATATGGGAAATGATTTTGAGAAATTGTTAGAAACTGGAAACTGGAATTATTCTGTTGGTGATTTGGAATTGTTTTAATACCTGTCTAAACCTATATTATCTAAAGTGAAACCTTTCATTTTTTCTAGCAACACTTGATTTTCAAAGAGATAAAGTTGTTTTACAACAAATTAAAATGCTGCGCGTATTCCTTCATGTTCCAGCTAATCATGCCATATTTCTTCTGAAGTGTGCGATATTTCTCAATAATTACATTTAAATCCTTAAGACTTTCTCCCGGATAATCGCCAAAATTTTCGGGATGCCACCAAAGATGATAACACTCATTTCTTTTTGCTGCCGTTTCCATCTCACTCAAAATGCGTTTGAGGCGCATGGCGTTTAAAAATTTATACTTCGGATGATATGGACGTAAGAATCGGCTTGCCGGCAATTGTAAAGGTTCCCCTTGTGTTATTTTTAAACTATTTAAAGGATATGAAGTATTTTTTCCGAGTGCTATATATGTATCTCCCGTACGGAATAATTTACGCACAAGCGAAGTATTTTCATCAGTTGTTCCTGACCAAAACCATTGATCGGGATTGCTTCTTACAACTTTAATTCCTTTATCGAAGCAAACTTTTAAATAGGCCTCGTTAAACTGATTCCTTGGAAACACCAATGAAACCATTTTTTTACCAATCATGACTGCCGCTTTTATGGCCGAATCTATATCTGCAGCAAATTGTTCGATCTTTTGTCCCGGTTCCAGGCAATAATAATGCGCAAAAGTATGCGTTCCAAGCTCTTGACCTTCGTAGTTTGATATTGATTTTACAGAACCCGGTGAAAAATGAGCCCAGTCAAATTCCTTATCTAAACCATTTTTTTCAATATACTTATATGCAGAAAGTTGTTGGTTTTGGTAGTTTGGTTGTAAACTTCCTAATGGTTTTAAATGATTGAATTCTGCCTCCCCAGAAGCAAACAAAGCACCAACAGTTGCCCACGTTACATGAATGCCATTTTTAGAAAAATCCTGTAAAAGCTTTGGAACGATTTCTAAAGTGTTCTTATAATTTACTTTGCGCGCATCTCTATCACGTTTATCAAAAACGCCCCAGTGCAGCTCGTAATCAAGTGATATGGTAAAAATTCCAGGCAAGATTATAATCGTTAAGCTGTAGCTATTTTTACAGGCTGTTGTGTATCAATTACTGGTTTCTTCTTCAATAAACCGCTTTTTCTTTGGTAAGCTATCATTTTTTTATGGTCCATAAAAGCTAGGATAATAAAAAAGAAAAAATACATTACCATACTTTTCTGGCGTATGATTATACCAAGGTTACCCATTACCATTGAAAGTGCAATGGAGGAAGTAATAAATATTACAAGGCTGGCTTTTATTAGAGTTGAGCCGTTAATGATGAATTTGATAAAACTTTTGGAAAATAATTTTAAAGCAAGAATTACATAAAAAAGGTTTTCTACAGAAACAAATAAACCCAATGCCCCTGGAGCATCTACGAACAGCGGCCTGAACCAGAAGGTAAGCAATTTTAATGGTAAAGGCATGCTTGCTGTATTAACGCCCGAACCAGACTTTGCTAATTCCGATCCCCGCTGTGTTGAAAAGCTTTCAAAACTTTCAACAACATTATCCGAATCCAACATTGCAAAAGCTAAAATCTGATTGTACAACATGAATATTGCTGCAAATGCTCCGGCAAAAACCAAAACCTTTTGATACGCAGGAATTTTTGCCCTTCCGGAAAACAAGCCGAATATTATACCTAAACCAATAAAAAGAAACAAATGTGGGCGTACATGATAAACAATTGCCAATCCTAAAATAAGTGCAATTTTTCGGCTTGCAATTCTACTAAGCCCATATGCTGACATTCCAATACCCAGAAATATTAATGAACCCTTTCCTAATGATGCGGTCCAAAAATGCATATTTGGTAAAAACAAGAGTAATGTTATTAAATTGTATCCCTGAAAATTATGGCTGAACTTAA
The DNA here is from genome assembly GCA_036846145.1 of Bacteroidota bacterium. Taxonomy (GTDB): domain Bacteria; phylum Bacteroidota; class Bacteroidia; order CAILMK01; family CAILMK01; genus DAIUCM01. The sequence goes on along the minus strand of DAIUCM010000005.1, from coordinate 1,012 downwards.
GGTTCTCTTTAAAAAATAAATAAAAATAAATAAATCCTAAGTACCCAAACCAAGCAAAAAGTGCCATCATCATTTCATAAGTAAAGCCTAATTTACTGGTTAAAGGGTACGCGACAAAATCAATGAATTTGGTTCCAGTTTCATATATTCCAAACCAGTCATTATACTTAGTACTGCTCCTCTGGAAATAACCTTTAGAGTCTGAAGGGTTAAATAAAGCGTATAAATAATAAATTAACCAAAAAACATAGTGGTACCAAAATAAATTATTTAATAGATTAATATTAACACTATTGTTTTTCTCTTTTAAAGAAGAAAGTATCGGCTGCGTTATTCCATATAAAAATATAATAATAATTATTGCTCCAAACACGCTACTTATTTTTAGCTATTTAAAGAAATATAAATATGCTCTAACTCATTAACCATTCTTTGCAAACTAAAGTCTTTCTCAACTTTCTTTCGCGCCGCCTGCTTTAAACTACCCGCCCTGCGTTCCCAGTTTTGTAAAAGATCGCTTACAACATCAATCAAAAGCATTGGCATATCAGTTTCTACTAAAAAACCATCTTTTTCATGTTCTATCACTTCCTGGATACCGCCTGCTCTAGTGCAACAAGGTATGCATTCCATACTCATTGCCTCTAACAATGCAATAGGAAGACCTTCAAATTCGGATGCCATCATAAATATATCCATAGATTTGTAATATGGAATTACATCCTCCTGCAAACCCGCGAAGTGTAAATAATTATGCATCTCTAATTCATTGGCCCTAATGTGAATTTCATCTCTTAAAGGCCCATCACCTATAATTATAAAATATGTATCAGGATTTTTTTTATGAATATTATAAGCTATTTCAAGCCATTTTGTTAATCGTTTCTGTGATCTAAAAACGGATACAGTTCCAATAACAACTGAACCGGGAGCAATTTTTAATTCATTCTTTATTTTATCATTATCACTAGTATCTCTATTAAACTTCCCTGTATTTACACCATTTAAAATG